>VAYM01000109.1:77305-87030 GCA_005884945.1 Actinomycetota bacterium
AGCGAAGCACGCCGTGGTGCACGTCGGTGAGGGCTCGCCCGAGCTCGGCGCTCGATGGGATCGGACCGATCATTGGCCGGCGCGCGACGTCGCCGACGGCGGTCATCCCACTCCACGTCCCGAGCTGTTCGAGCGACCAGACAGGCAACTCCTGCAACAGAAGCACGGCCGGTTCGTCGGCGCTCGCCAAGCGAACCGCCTCGGCGAGGAACGCGTGTCGCTCCGGGGGGACCGCGTTGCCATGGAAGACGTTCCAAGTCCTGACCAGCAAGCGCACTACTCTACGAATGTGCGCGTCGTCATCGCCGACCCGCCTGCATTCACGCCTGCGTACGACCACGAGCTCGCGTCGGCGCTCGCGCAGGCGGGAGCGGACGTCGAGCTCGTGACTTCGCGGTTCCGTTTCGGCGATGCGCCGTCACCGGACGGCTACCGCCGCAGCGAGCCTTTCTATCCACTCAGCTCGCGACTCTTCGAGCGATCGCGCCTACGGATCCCGATGAAGGTGGCGGAGCACGTGCCGGCGACGGCAGCGCTGCTCGCGCGCAAGCCGGACGTCCTGCACGTGCAATGGCTCGCGGCACCGGAGCTCGACGCGCGCCTCTTCCGGCCGCGCGTTCCCACCGTCTTCACCGCGCATGACCTGCTGCCGCGCAGGACGGCGTCGAAGCGCGAGCTCTGGCGCCGGCTGCTCCGGCGGTTCGACCGGGTAGTCGTGCACAGCGAGCACGGCCGCGAGACGCTGATCGAGCTCGGAGTCGACGCGCGTGTGATCCCGCACCCCGTGTTCGCAAGCGATCCGCCGCGCGGGGACGATGGGCGGACGATCCTCTGCTTCGGCGTCATCCGTCCGTACAAGGGGCTCGGCGACGCGATCGCTGCGCTCGAACGCATCGACGGGGCGCGGCTCCTCGTCGCCGGCGATCCGCTCGAGCCGGTCGACGGCTATCGCGACCGGGCGGGTGACCGGGCCGAGTGGCGGCTTGGTTATCTCCCCGAGCGGGAGGTCGAGCGAGCGTTCAGCGAGGCGACCGTCGCGGTCTTCCCGTACCGGCCGGAGCTGGATCAGAGCGGCGCGCTGCTGCAGGCGCTCGGCGCCGGGGTCCCGGCGGTTGCCTACGACGTCGGCGGGATCGCGGAGCCGGTGCGCCGCTTCGGCGCGGGTCGCGTCGTTCCGGCCGGCGACGTCGAGTCGCTCGCGGACTCGATTCGGGAGCTGCTGGACGAGCCGGCGGCGCTCGACGAAGCGCGCGCGGGCGCGCGGCGCGCCCGTGCGGAACTGACGTGGGGCGCGGCAGCACGCGCGCACCTCGAGCTGTACCGAGAGCTGGCGGCCGAAGCTCGTCGATGATCTTCCGCCGCCGGTTCGCCGACGTCATCCGCCGCCAGCTCGATTTGTTCGTGCGCGATCACCGCGGCCTGATCGAGGACTGCATCGCGGCCGAGCGTGCGTACGACCGCGCCGAGCGCGACGAAGCCGAGGAGCGGTACGGCGACTACGTCGACCTCGTCGAGACGGGCACGGAGGTCCTCGCCGACATCCGCGACTCGTTTGCGCGGACGCTCGACGAGGACACCGCCGAGGAGTACGAGGCTGCGTTCAACCGGGCCGTCGTGAAGCGCCTCCCACGCTTCGCGCTCGAGATCGAGAATCGCTGAGCTTAGGTCCAGCCGGCGAGATGGGCGGCGAACCCGCCGACGATCGCGCCGTAGGCGAGGTGCGCCAACAGCGTGCCGAAGGCCGTCTGGTCGCCGTAGTTGCGGAGCAGGAATCCCGGCGGTTCCAACAACGGCGTTTCCTCCGCGTCCGACCAGGGAGTGCCCATCCGTGGATGGACGGCGGGGAGCAAGACCGTGACCAGCGCGCCGCCCGCAAACAACGCATGCACGAACCCGAGGCCGAGTCCGAACAGCCAGCCCGCATGGCCGACCGCCGCAAAGACGGCGTAGTAGGCGAGCGCGAACAGGAGGCCGTTCACGAAGTGGAGTACGTAACCGACGACATTCGCCCGGCTGCGGTTCTCCGTGAACGCCGTGCCGAGGAGCAGCGGAATGTCCATACGCGTCCAGCCGAGCTCTTGCGCGATCCGCAAGCCAGATGTCAGGACGACAGTCCCCACGAGCCCACCGGCGAGCGCGCCCCAGATCGTCATCGCGCGGCCTTCGCGTCCTCGATCGACACCGCAGCGTTGACCAGCGCGAGGTGCGTGAGGCCCTGCGGGAAATTGCCGAGAAACTCGCGCGTTTCGGGATCCATCTCCTCTGCGTAGAGCCCGACATCGTTCGCGAGGGCGACGAGCTCGTCCATCAGCTCGCAAGCCTCGTCGATGCGGTGTGCTCGCGCCAGCGCATCGACGAGCCAGAAGGAGCAGGTCAAGAACGCGCCCTCCCGTCCGGCAACACCGTCTTCGCCGCGATAGCGGTAGACGAGCGGCCCATCCGCGAGCTCGCGCTTCACCGCCTCGATGACGCCGTTCGGTCGCGCACCGCCGGGTTCGTCGTAGCGGAGCAGATTCAGGGTCAGAAGGCTCGCGTCGAGCTCTGGCATGTCGGGCGCACGCACGTAGGACCTGCGCTCCGCGTCCCAGCCGTTCTCGTCGATGAACTCGCGGATCTCGTCGGCTTCACGTCGCCACCGGTCTCGGTGGTCGGGAATGACGCCGTCCGCGGCCAGCGAGCACGCTCGGTCGAGCGCGACCCAGCACAAAGCCTTCGACTGCGTGAAGTGCGTCTCGATGCTGCGCACCTCCCAGATACCTGAGTCCCTGTCGCGCCAGTGCTCGGCGACGTAGTCGGCGATCTTCCCAATCTCCTTCCCCGTGTCGCCGTCGACGCGCCCGGTCTCGCGCGCGTACCGGCAGACGGCGTCGAGCATCGAGCCGTACACGTCGAGCTGCACCTGATCGACGGCGCCGTTACCGATGCGCACCGGCGCCGAGCCGCGATAGCCGCGGAGCCCCGCCAGCTCCTGCTCGACGGTCCGAGTCGATCCGTCCGTTCGGTAGAGGATCTGCAGTCGCGGCTGCGTGAGCCGTGTGGCGTGCATGAACCACCAGAAGTACGCCTCCGCTTCGTCCCGGTATCCGAGCCGGAGCAGCGCCTCGAGCGTCCAGCTCGCGTCGCGCACCCACGAGTACCGGTAGTCCCAGTTCCGGCCGCCGCCGATCCATTCCGGGAGCGAGGCCGTCGGTGCCGCGACGATCGCACCGGAGGGCGCGAAGCAGAGCAGCTTCAGCACGAGCGCGCTCCGGACGACCGGGCCGCGCCACGGCCCCTCGTACGCTGCGTGCCGGCTCCACTCGGGCCAGAAGCGGACGGTTCGCTCGAGGCGGCGCTCAGCGTTTCGCCGCGTCGGTATGACGGCGGGTTCGCGATGGGTCACGGCGACGTCGATGAGGGCCTCCGCGCCGGCACGTAGTTCGAAGCGACCGGAGACGGTCCCGTCATCGATCTGCACATCGCCGGCATCCCAGACGTTCACGCTCAGCGCGTCCGTCGCCCATGAGGCGAAGAAACGCCCGCTGCGTGTGCCGGTCCGCGTTCGGCCGCGCGCGAAGTCGAAACGCGGCTCGACGCGCCAGCGCATCGGGACCGCACCGGACACGCCCTCGAGCCTTCGTACGAGCTCGCGCATCGGCGCGAGCGAGGACGTGTCGGTGAGGACGAGCGCATCGGTGACGCGGACGGCGCCGGACGCCGTCCGGAACGTCGTCTCGAGGACGTTCGAGCCGTCCTGGTACCGGCGTTCCACCTCGAACGGCTCTTCGGGCTGAAGCTCGAACGCGCCTCCCTTGCGCCCGTCGAGGATCCGTGCGAAGACAGCGGGCGAGTCGATGTCCGGGACTGGAAACCAGTCGATCCCGCCGTCGAGCGCTACGAGTGCGCACGTCCGGCCGTCGCCGATGACGGCGTAGTCTCGGATCGGCGCGTAGCCCTCGATGCGCTCCACGGGCGCTCATTATCGATGGCGGCAAGAAACCACCGTCCGCACCGCGCTCACCGGTGGCCGAAATGATGTGCTCCGGGGAGCGAGCCGTGCACGTCCTCCTCGTCTGCGATCCGTCGTGCGAGCGGTCCCAGCGACTCGAGCTCGCGGACGAGGACGTTCTCGTTCCGTTCGACCTTCTCGAAGCGGCCGCGCGCGAGGATCAGCGGCTCGCCGCGCACGACCGCGCGGTAGCGCTCGTACACGGACGGCGGGACGATCAGGTTCACCTGGCCGAACTCGTCCTCGATCAGCATGAAGACAACCCCGTTCGCCGTCGCCGGCCGCTGGCGCGCAACCGCCATCCCCGCGACGGTGACGCGCGAACGGTCGCGCGTCGCGTGCAGGTCCGCGCTCGAGAGCACGCCGTCCGACAGGTGCGGGCGGAGCAGCTGCATCGGATGGACGCCGACCGACAGGCTCGTCGTCCGGTAGTCGGCGAGCATCCGTTCCCAGATCGTCGGCTCGGGGAGGTCGGGCGTCGTCGCCGTCGGGTCGAGCGGCAGCGCGAGCTGGCGCTCCTCTCCGGCGGTTCCGGGAACGCTCTGCGTCCGCGGCACCAGGCCGAGCTCCCAGAGGAGCGCACGCCGCGGCTGTGAGAAGCAGTCGCACGCGCCGGAGACGATCAGCGTCTCGAGCCCGTGACCGGAGAGCTGCGTACGTTGAGCGAGCTCGCGGATCGACCCGTACTCGCCGGATCGCCCGCGCTCGGCGACGACCGCCTTCGCCTCGTCCTCACCTACGCCGTTCACGTACTCGATGCCGATGCGCACCGCGCCGTCCTCGACGACGCACTTCGCCGAGCTGACGTTGACGTCCGGCGGCCGTGTCTCGACCCCACGTCGCTGTCCGTCGCGCACGAGCGTCGACGGCGGATAGAAGCCCATCGGCTGCGCGTTCAGCAGGGAGCAGAGGAACTCCGCCGGATAGTGGTGTCGCAGCCACGCGGACTGGTACGCGAGCAGCCCGAACGCTGCGGCGTGCGACTTCGGAAAGCCGAAGCCGGAGAAGCCGACGAGCTTGTCGTACACGAGCTGCGCCGTCGCCTCGTCGACGCCCTTCGCGAGCGCCCCCTCCACGAAGCGGCCGCGGTACGCCTCGAGCGCGTCGTGGCTTCGCTTCCGGCTCATCGCGCGCCGCAGCCCCTCCGCGTCGCCGACCGTGAATCCCGCGAGCGCGATCGCGACCTCGAGCACCTGGTCCTGGAAGACGACGACGCCGAGCGTCGAACGGAGACAGTCTGCGAGCAGCGGATGGTCGACGGGCGGCACGAACGACGGGTCGTGACGCAGTTGCTCGCGGTGGTCGATGTACGGATGGACGGCTTTGCCCTGGATCGGCCCGGGCCGCACGAGCGCGACCTGCACCGTCAAGTCGTCGAGGTTCTCCGGTCGCGTCCGCAGGAGCGACTGCATCTGCGCGCGGCTCTCGATCTGGAAGTCGCCGACGGTGTCAGCGCCCTGGATGTCGTGGTAGACGTCCGGGTCGTCGAGCGGGATGCGCGACAGGTCGATCGGTTTCCCGCGCAGTCTCGCGATCTGCTCGACGCAGTCCTCGACCGCCGAAAGCATCCCGAGGCCGAGCAGGTCGATCTTGAGGAACCCGGCGTCCGAGCACGAGTCCTTGTCCCACTGGCACATCTGCCGTCCGGCCATCGCCGCGGGCTGCACCGGGACGAGCTCGACGAGGGGTCGCGACGAGATGACCATGCCGCCGGGGTGCTGCGAGATGTGGCGCGGGAGGCCCGCGATCTCGTGGCAGAGCTCGGCGAACGCGCGCCAGCGCGGCGAGAGCAGCTTGCGCTGCGCATCGGGGAGCAGTTGCAGCTCCTCGCCGACGCGTTTCGCGTTCCAGCCTTCCGACACCTTCGCGAGCCGCTCGAGCTCCGCGTAGGGCAGGCCGAGCGCCTTGCCGACGTCGCGGATCGCGCCGCGCGAGCGGTACGTCGCGAACGAGGCGACGAGCGCTGCGTGCTCGCGTCCGTAGCGCTCGGTGACGGAGACGATCAGCTTCTCGCGGATGTCGCGCGGGAAGTCGAGGTCGATGTCGGGGACGGAGTCGAGCTCCCGGTTGAGGAAGCGGCCGAGCGACAGCTCGGCGCCGACGGGATCGACGTGCGAGAGACCGGTCAGGTAGCAGACCAGCGAGCCGACGGACGAGCCGCGACCGCGTCCCGGCGGGAGCGCATGTCGCGGCGAGTCGCGGCCGCGCACCTCGAGCGCGCACTCGCGCGCGAGCTCGAGCACGTCCCAGTGGAGGAGGAAGAAGCCGGCGAGGCCGAGTTCGTCGATCAGCTTCAGCTCGTCGTCGAGCCGCGCGCGAGCCTGACTTCGCAACAGTCTGTTGCTTGACGGGTAGCGGTGCTCGAACTCGCGGTTGCAGACGTTCGCGAGCTGCACGATCGCCGGCTCCGGACTGTCGGAGAAGTCGGGATAGCGGTAGCCGAGCTCCTGCGTCAGGTCGAACGTCAGCCGCTCCGCGAGCTCGACCGTTCGCGCGACAGCATCCTCGTCGCCGGCGAAGCGTTCGCGCGCTTCGGCGGGAGCGAGCAGGACGCATTCGTGGTTGCCGCGTCGCTCGGCTTCGCAACCGTCGAGCGACATGCGGTGTCGAACCGCGACGAGCACGTCCTGCAGTTGCGCCCGCCGCGGATGGTGCGCATGTGCGTCACCGGTGGCAACGGTCTGGGCGCCGAGGCTGTCCGCGAGCTCGCGAAGGAGCTTTCGCCGGCGCGCGTCTCCGCGCTCGTACGGTCGCTGGAGCTCGACGAAGAACCGGTCGCGGCCGAACGCGCGCGCAAGTCTCGCCGCCGCGTTCGGATTGCGAAGCGCGAGGCCATGGCGCGCGCAGCCGGAGAGGCAGATCAGGCCGTCGTTCAGCTCCTCGAGCAGCGCCTGGTCGAGCGCCGGCTCGCCGGGCGGCTGGCTTTCGCGCCCCGGCGGTCTCGTGTGCGCGTGCGCCGCGGTGATGAGCCGGCAGAGATTCGCGTATCCCGCGGACGTCTCGACGAGGAGCGTCACGTGCGAGCGGTCGGCCAGCGTCAGCTCCGCGCCGGTGATCGGCCGCACGCCGAAGTGCTTCGCCGCGTGCGCGAACTCCAGGGAGCCGTAGAGCCCGTCGTGGTCTGTGAGCGCGAGCGCCGTGTAACCGAGCTCGGCCGCGTGCACGGCGAGCTCCTCCGGGAGCGACGCACCGTCGAGGAAGGAGTACGAGGAGTGCGCATGCAGCTCGACGTACGGCGCCTGCGCACGCCGCGACGACCGCGGCGTCAGCTTCTCCTTGCGACGCGTGCGGTGTGGAAACTCCGGCTGGAGCTCTACGTGCATACTCGTCCGCGATGACAGGCGTTCTGCTCAGGCCCGGCGAAGGTGAGTCGCTCTTCGGCGGCCGGATCGTGCTGAAGGCGAGCTTCGACCAGCTCACGATCACGGAGTCGCACTACCCCGACGCGCGCGACGGCGCCGACCCGCACTTCCACCGTCGGCACGTGGACTCGTTCTACGTGATCGAGGGCGGCATGGCGGTTCTCGTCCACGACGAGGAGAAACTGCTCGACCCGGGCGCGTTCGTCTCCGCGCCCCCGGAGGTCGTCCATGGTTTCCGCACGACGTCGCGCTCGGTCTTCCTGAACTTCCACACGCCGGACGGCGACTTCGCGGACAACCTGCGCGCACGAGACCGCGGCGAGGACGGTGGCTTCGACAGCGTGGACGCGCCGCCCGGAAGCGGCAAGCCGCCGATCGACGCCGTCTTCCTGGGGCCGGGTGAAGGCGAGCGGCTCGTCGCGAACAACCGAGTCGCGACGATCAAGATCGGCCGTGAAGAGATCGCGTTGATCGAGTTCGAGCTGCACGCCGGCTTCGACGGGCCCGACCCTCACTCCCACGACGACCACGTCGATTCCTTCTACGTCCTCGAGGGCGAGGTCGACTTTCTCGTGGGCGACGAGTGGCACCGCCTGGGCGCCGGCTCGTTCGTGGCGGCGCCGATCGGCGTGACGCACGCGTTCGCGAACCGTGACGGGCAGCACGCGCGCTTGCTGAACATCCACGCGCCGAGCACCGGCTTTCACGACGCGCTGCGACGGTTCTGAACGTCTACGCGCCGCGCTGCGTGAACCAGCAGCCTCGTTCTTCGTCGCGAAAGACAACGGCGTTCTCCCCTGACTGCAACACGACGTCGAAGTAGCGCCGGCTGACCGGCTCCTCGGTCCACCAGCGGTCGACGACGCGCCACTCCTCGCGCACGAGCGCGACCGTTTGTCGATTCACTTCCCGCGGCGTGCCGTCGAACTCGGCCTCGACGACCGCGGCGCGCGGCGAGTTCAGTCGTCCCGCGGCACGAACAGCGCGCGCGCCTCGGGAATCCGTGACCATGGCGCGACCTCCACGACTTGGTTGACCGAGCCCGTGCCGGTGCTCGCACGCACCTGACGCAGGCCTTCCCGCAGACGGACGTCGAGCTCTGCTCCCGCCGCGGGCAAGAGCTCGAGCTGCTGTCCGTCGTGCTCCGTCAGCTCGACGAGCTCGAGACGGAGCTCGACTACCGGCGCCGGTAGTTCTGTCAGCTTCGGCGCGAGCGCGGCCTTCAGACGTGCCGGCTCCGCGGTCGGGTCGCGCAGCGTCACCGCCCGCCGCCACGAGCCGCCGCTCACGAGCTGCGCCGAGAGCGCGGCCTTGCGCACGAAGCGCCCCGCACGCTCCGGACGTGCGAGCAGCGT
Organism: Actinomycetota bacterium; assembly: GCA_005884945.1. GTDB lineage: Bacteria > Actinomycetota > Thermoleophilia > Gaiellales > Gaiellaceae > 3-1-20CM-4-69-9. The sequence goes on from VAYM01000109.1 coordinate 86,011, forward strand.
CTCGAGCAGGGCGCCGAACGCGCGCCGAAGCGTCAGCTCGTTCCCGATCGCTTCGGGGAACTCGAGCGCTTCGACGATCTCCGCCGGCGGCCTCCGCCCGCGCACGCGCGCCGGCTTGCCGCCTCTCGCCAGGCCCCAGGCGCGCCGGCCGTCCGGCCCCAAACGTTCGGCCACTGCGCTACCCGGGAGCCCAGCAAGCTGTCCGATCTTCTTCACGCCGAGCTCGCGCAGCTCCGCGCGCCGGCGAGGGTCCATCGGCACGACCTCGAGCGGCAGCGGCGCGAGGAACTCGGGGACGCGCTCGTCGGAGACGATCAACGCCTGTCCCGCGCGCGCGACGGTCGCCGCCGCAAGCGCAGCGAACCGCCGCTCCGCCGCGCCGACCCGCGCGTCCCACGCCGTCCCGACCGCCGCCAGCGCCCGCTTCAAGGCAGCCTCGAGCCCGCCGTACAGCCGCTCGACCCCACGTGTCTCGAAGTAGACGCAGCCCGCCTCCGCCGAGTCGACGGCGAAGCCGGAATCCTCGAGCGCCCGCAGCACCTCCTCCCAGGCCTGCTCGGCGGCCGCCGGATCCTGCTCGACGAGCACGAGCCCCGGACAGGTCGCTAGCGCCTCTCCAAGCCGCATCCCCGGACGTACGCCCTGCCGCTCTGCGACGGCCGTCACGGGCCCCAGAAGCGGCTCAGCGCCCGGGAGAGGCGCGAGCGCCGCCGGTCGCAGCGCCAGGCCCGGCTGCTTCCGGAGCGCCGCCCGCAGCTCGAACCCAGGGATGAGGAGAGACGCGATCATGGAGGGAACGTATGTTCTACACGAACGTGTGTTCGCTGTCAAGGAGACCGAAACGCCTCGCAGAAACGTGAATCCCCACCCCTATCGAGAGACGGAGAAGAAGCGTTGTCGCAACAGGCGCGCGAGCCGCCGCGCAATCGCCGCCGATGCCGGCTTTGCCGGCGTCGGCCGCTGCGGCTTGCCCCAGGGAACCAACAGAAGTCGTCATGCACCGCGAAGCGGTGCGGACTT
>VAYM01000063.1 GCA_005884945.1 Actinomycetota bacterium
AGGTCTTCGGCGACTGGATCGCGGGCGAGGTCGCAGAGGAGCCGTTGTTCGATGCAACGGGCGAGCGCATCCGCGCGTAGCCGCGGCTACGCTGCTCGCGGGCCCCGTAGCTCAGCGGATAGAGCGGCAGCCTTCGAAGCTGCGCGCGGAGGTTCGACTCCTCCCGGGGCCATTTAAGCGCCCATCGCGCGCGCCGCTCCGCGGCTCGGGCGGTGGGCTTTTTCCTGCGCACTCCGCGGCCGCACTTCGCGCGGCCGCTACGCCGCGCGTCTCCTCGCCTGCGGCTTCGTCGCTTTGCGGCCGGCTTCTCGCTTTGCTTGTACGAACTAAAAGCTCACTCCCTAGAGAGTGTTCGAGTGGAAGTCGTCAGGAACCCATTTTGGCGCTCGGTCGTATCCTTCACGCCGCACAAACGAGGAGGACAGCCCGATGCATTTCGCTCCACTCGGTGCCACTTCGCTCCTTGCGCTACCCGCCGCGAGTGCGGAAAAAGGAGCGCAGACGACCTTCAGTCTCAGCGCTGCGCAGGCTCGAGAGGTGAGCCTGACCGTCCAGTTCATCACGGCCTTCAACGGACGCCGGTTTCATCAGACGCTCGCGCTCCTGACGCAGCGCGTCTCCGTCAGCGACTGCGACTACAAAAACGTGCGAGTCGTATCGCTCGACGGAAGGCAGGCAGTCGGACGGTGGCTCCGGCAACGGTTTGCCGATCATGACCGGTTGATACCTGCCCGCATCTACGACGAAAACCCCGACCAGCCGTTCGGGGTCGTCGGCGTCGAATACTCACGGCGCACAAGCGACACCCTGCGAAGGCTCGGGTTCCCCAAGGGCATCGTCCCAAAGCTGGCGTCGAAAGTCGGGTTCGCAACGCAGCCTCTACGGATCAGGGCGTTCGCGAACGGCCCATACGGCGGAGATCCCAATCTCTGCCGCCCCTCTGGCCCCTAGGTTCAACCTCGCACATGTGAGAGAAGTCAGAGTCATAAGCGTTGGCCTTAGGCCATGAACGGGTCCACGCGACGAAGCCTTCAGGCGAGGAGTCGCGCGTCGTAGCGGCGGCGCGGAGCGCCGCCGCGGAGTGCGCAGGAAAGAGCCCGCCGCCCGCGCCGAAAGGCGCGCGCGACGGGCGCCTCAAGGTGGCGGATGGGACTCGAACCCACGACCACCTGGACCACAACCAGGGGCTCTACCGACTGAGCTACCGCCACCGCGCGCTCGGGTCAGGATAGCGGGCGTTGAAAGCTACGAGGGTGTGGCCTTCGCGTGCACGGATCGCTTCTGCCCCGCGTGCTTCCCTTCGGCGAACTCCTCGACCATCTTCTTGTTGAACGCCGGCAGGTCGTCCGGCTTGCGGCTCGTGACGAGACCGTTGTCGACGACGACCTCCTTGTCGACCCAGTTGCCGCCGGCGTTGCGGATGTCCGTCTGCAGCGACGGCCACGACGTCACAGTCCGCCCCCCGACGACACCGGCCTCTACGAGGATCCACGGCCCGTGGCAGATGACGGCTGCCGGCTTGCCCTGCTCGAAGAACTCGCGGACGAAGTTCACGGCGTTCTCGTCCATGCGCAGCGTGTCGGGATTGCCGACGCCGCCGGGCTGCATGTAGCCGTCGTAGTCGGATGCGCTGACCTCTTCGACGGTCTTGTCGACCTTGAACTTGTCGGCCTTGTCGTAGTGGTTGAAGCCCTGGATCTGGCCCGGCTTCAACGAGACAAGCTCGGGCGTTCCGCCGGCCTGCTCGACCGCCTTCCACGGCTCGGTGAGCTCGACCTGCTCGAACATGTCCGTCGCCAGAAAGGCGATCTTCTTCCCTTTGAGCTCGTCGCCCATGTCCCCTCCTCTTCTCGTTTCCGAGGCCGTTCCCGGTCGCGGGGTCGCCGTAACGCCCAGACCTTCGAGCCTCACGTCTGGACGATCGTCGGGTTAAGCGAGCCGCACCCCGCTCTAGCGTGGATCCGGGGTGGAGAACCGACCGTTCCGTCGCGCATCGCCGGCAGCCGCGCTCGGGATCGCGGGCGCCGTCGTGACGCTCGCAGTGGGCGCCGCCTCAGCCGGTGCTCCGCGACCCACGGCGACGATCCCGCGCCTCGGAAACCTCGGACTCGCCCCGTTCGTCCGAGTGCGGGACCGGGTGATCCGCGAGGAACGGGCGTTGGCTGCAGCGCAACTCGCAGCGTCACACGGAGGGACGTACACCACGGCGACGGGAGAGCAGGTGAAGGTCTTCGTTTCCGACGCGTATCCCGTGGACGACACCGTGAACCAGCACTGGGCGGACTTCCTCGGCGCGCTGGTGCACGGAAGCGAGCTCGCGAAGATCACCGTCTACGTCGCTCCCTTCGCAGAGATGCAGAGCGCCTGCCAGTCGACGGAGGCCGACGGGTGCTACATCTTCAGCAACGAGGAGATGGTCGTTCCGGGGGACCCGCCGGCAGACGGTGCCCCGATCGAGGAGATCGTCGCGCACGAGTACGGCCATCACATTGCGCTGAACCGAAGCAACTGGCCGTAGCCTGCCGTCGAGTGGGGAACGAAGCGGTGGGCGAGCTACGAGAACGTGTGCCGGCGGGTGCTGGCGCATACGGCGTTTCCGGGGGATGAGGGCGAGAACTACTTCCGCAACCCGGGCGAGGCATTTGCCGAGTCGTACCGTCTCCTCAACGACGAGCGCGCTCCACTCGCAAGCGTGCAGCTGCCCTGGCGGATGGACGGCTTCGACCCCGACAAGACCGCACTCGATCTCGTCGCCCAAGACGTCCAGAAACCGTGGACGGGCACGTACGTCAGCCACTGGCGCGGCCGGCTCCGCGCCCGGGCGATCCGGCGAGTCGTCGTCGCGACGCCGGACGACGGAATCGCGAGATTCGTCCTGCAGGCGCGACCGGGGACGGCGATCGCAATCCTGGATCCGACGACCGGCAAGCCGCTCGGCGCCGCAACGAAGCAGATCCGGTACGGCATCTGCGGCGAGCGCCGTCTCACGCTCGCGGTCTTTTCGCTTCACGGGAGCGCGTTCTCAGTGATGATCGCGCGGCCGTAACACCGGCTCGCTCGCCGTCGGCGTCATGCGCCTGGAGGGATTCGAACCCCCGACCGTCGGATTAGAAGTCCGATGCTCTTCCGCTGAGCTACAGGCGCGCTGCGGGACAGCGTAGCCCCCGCGGATGGCGTCCGAATGGCCGCCGCGGGCGACATGCGCGGCCGCGGCTCGCTAACGCTCGCCGCGAGATGGCTCCGTCGAAAGTCGTCATGGCCGCGAAGCGGCCGGACTTTTGACGGTCCCTAGCGACGGACGCCGAAGTCGGTCGTCACGATCGTGACCGGGCGACCCGAGTACGTCCCGGGTGCCGCGTCCGAATGCACCGCCGCGAGGCCGATCTCGCGCCATCTGCGGTTCAGCATGTTCGCCTTGTGCTCGGGGCTGTTGATCCACATGTTGATCGCGCCCGTCGCGCCGACGTCCGGCGACGACCAGAGAAGGTTCTCGCCGACGGACCAGAAACGATGGAAGCCCATCGGATAGAAGCGAGCGATCCGCTTGTCGAAGGTCGAGCCGTTCGCCGAGTTGTGGGAGAAGTAGCCACGCGCGGCCATCTCCATCGAGTGCTGGCGCGCGGCCCTAGAGAGCGCCACCGAGAGTCGGAGCGCCGGAAGGCCGTTCTCCTTGCGGAACGCGTTGAGATCCGCGAGCACACCCACCTCGAGGGACTCCATCCGCACCGCATGGGCGCGGGAGGTCGCCGAGGCCGGAGACGCCGCGGCCCACAGCGCCACGGCGGAGAGAGCGAGCAAGAGCAGCTGGGCGATGCTGCGACGCTTCACGGTTTGTACGTCGGCCCTCGTTCGAGGGATGTGAATCAACCGATCGAGGGATTCGGGCGTCAGGCGGCCGTCGCGGCACGCCGGTGCCGCAGGAAGTCCACGAGGATGACCTGGAGCGTCCCCGCGACCGGGATGGCGGCGAGCGCTCCCAGCACACCGGCGAGCTCGGCCCCGATCAGCACCGAGATCAGGACGGCGAGCGGCGAGAGCTGCACGGTCCGGCCGTAGACGACCGGCTGCAAGAGGTGGTTCTCGATCTGCTGGTAGACGATGAAGAACGCGACGACGACGATCCCGGCCGGGATCGAATGCAAGAACGCGACGATCGCGATGATGATCCCGGCGATCGTCGCACCGGCCAGCGGGATCAAGTCCAGGATCGCGACGATCAGGCCGAGCGCGACCCAGTAGGGGACGCCCATGATCAACAGCACGATCGCCGTGCTCACGCCGGCGATCAAGCTGATCAGTAGGTTGCCGGTCACGTATCCGCCGACCGTCCGGTAGATGTCGCGACCAACTGCGCGCCAGCGCGGCCGCGCCTCCGCCCGGACGAGACCGAACACGCGCTCGATCCACGTCGGGCCTTCGAGGAGCATGAAGAACGTCATGAACACGATCGTCACGACGGCGACGACCGCCGTGATCACGCTCTTCGTGATCGCAACCGCGGTCCCGGTGAGACCGAAGAGCTTCTTCGCGCCGCCCTCGTGGAGCGCGTCCCGGGCTTTGTCGACGAGGTGGTACTTCGTCTGCAGGAAACCGAGTCGGCCGCGCCCCTTCGTGAGGTCGTCGAGGTAGTCCGGAACCTTCCGCGCGAAGCCGGAGACCTGATCGACCAGCGTCGGGATGAACAGGGCGCCGATCGCGGCGATGACGGCGACCGCAGCGAGCATGACGGTGCCGGTCGCCAGACCGCGCCGGCCGCCGTACCTCCGCTCGAGCCAGTCGACGGCGGGGTTCAGCGCCAGCGCGAGAAAGAGCGCGATGAAGACCCACGCGAGAACGTGCCGCGAGATCCACAAGACCTTGAGCGTGATCCCGACTGCGACCAGGGTCCCGATCACGAGGAAGACGGTCCTCACCCGGAAGTGGACCAGGCGCTCGCGCTCGGCCGTCACGGGGTCAGCATCGCGTGGCGACCGGACGGTAGCGTTCCGCCCCGTGAGCCTCCGCGGGCGGACAATCGAGCAGGTCGCGACGTTGCCCGACGGCCGCCATGTGACCGTCCACGTCGGCGTCCCCGAGGACCCGTACATCCCGCGCTCGCAGCTCGAGACCGTCGACGTCGAGCTGCACCTGGGCCACTCCGTGCTCGCGGCGGTCAATACCGTGCTCGATCCCGATCAGGAGAGCGAGGCGCTCGCACTCGCTCGCGAGATCAAGAAAGGACTGGAGTCCGGCGAGCTGCAGCCGACGGCGTCGTCGATCGAGCCGCTCGCGGACACGCTGAGATGAACGCAACCATCCGCACCAATCACGGCGCTATTACGCTCGAGCTCTTTCCGGAGGACGCGCCGAAGACGGTCGACAACTTCGCGAAGCTCGCGCGCGACGGCTTCTACGACGGCATCGTCTTCCACCGCGTCATTCCCGACTTCATGATCCAGGGCGGCGACCCGACAGGAACAGGCTCAGGAGGTCCCGGCTACTCCTTCGAGGACGAGTTCAACCACCACAAGGTCGAACGCGGCGCGCTCGCGATGGCGAACGCCGGCCCGAACACGAACGGCTCGCAGTTCTTCGTCGTCACCGCAGATGCGGCCCCTTGGCTCGACGGCAAGCACACCGTGTTCGGCAAGGTGACGAGCGGGATGGACGTCGTCGACGCGATCTCCGAGCTTCCGCGCGACGCGCGCGACAAGCCGCGCGAGGATGCGATCATCCAGGGCGTCGAGATCGCGGACTAACGACGTCGGTCGAGATAGGCCGTCCGCAGCGGCAGTCCGTACCAGAGCACGAAGTCGGTGATCACGAAGACGACCGCTGTGATCGCGACGGCGAGCAACACGAGACCGGCGATCGTGAGAACGTTCGAAGCTACGAGCATCCGCTCCTTGTCGTGCGCGCGCCAGCGCAGGCGGTGGTACGAGCTCGGTGCGATGAGGCAGACGGTCGAGAGCGCCGTCGCGATGAACGCGACGAAGAAGATGTCGCGGTCGAGCCGACCGAGCTTCGGGAAGCCGTTCGCGAAGGGGACGGCGAGCAGAAACGCGAAGAGCACCTGCACACCTGGGAGCGCGACGCGCAGCTCGTTGAGGAGCTCGATCAGCTCACGGTTGCGGCGTTGTTCTTCGCTCTCGGGCACCGGCCGCGTATACCCCGGTGCTCAGGTCTGAAAGGTCGCGCGCCGATAGAGGGGCCATGCTGGCGTCGTCGGACTCGTTCTACATCGTCACGAGCTTCCTCCCGTTCGTCATCTTCCTCGGGTTCGCACACTTCCTGACGCGCAGGGCGAGCTCGCGCATGCAGACCCAGCAGCAACCGCTCTTGGACAAACTCGAGGGAATCCGCGCGGAGCTCGAGCGGCTCCGGAAGACGATGGAGCGAGACGACGACGGCTTCGGCTTCCGCTCCTAGTCGAGGCAAGCCGGACGCATGATGCCGGCGTACTCCTGAAATGCGACCGGACGAAGTAGAGCGGGCGGCGGGAATCGAACCCGCATAACCGACTTGGAAGGACGGGGCTCTACCATTGAGCTACGCCCGCTTGACGCGAGTAGCGTAGCGGCGTGGACCCGCACTCGTGGTCCGTCGATCCGGACGCGCTTGCCGTCGTTCCGACGCTCGCTGTCGGGTACCTGCTTCTCCAGGTCTGGTGGCCGACTTCGCGCGAGCGGCGTTTCGCGTTCGCGGCGAGTCAGTTGCTCCTCATCGCCGTCTTCGTCACGCCGCTCGAGACGCTCGCTCTCCACTACCTCCTGTCCGCACACCTCCTGCAGAACGTCGCCGTCGCCGAATGGGCGCCCGGACTCGCGGTCGTCGGGCTCGCGCCGGCGCTCGCGCGCGAGCTCGAGAGGCACGCGACAGTGCGCGCTCTGACGCACCCACTCGTCGCGCTGCCGATCTGGCTTGCGACGTACTTCGTCTGGCACGTGCCGCGCATCTACGACACGGCGCTCGAGCATCCGGCGACGCTCCTCCACCTCGAGCACACGACCTACTTCGCCGCCGGCGTCGTCATGTGGTGGCCCGTCGTCCACGGCCGAGGGCCGGACGGGGTGAAGGCGCTCTACCTCTTCGCCGCGTTCGTGCTCGCGTCGCCGCTCGGACTCCTGCTCGCACTCGTCCCCCACACCGCCTACCCGTTCTACGAGCACGCGCCGCACCTGTGGGTCGACCATCTCACCGATCAGCAGATCGCCGGACTGACCATGGCGGCGGAACAGGCCGTCGTCTTCTTCGCGGTATTCGCGCTCTACCTCGCGCGTTTCCTCCGCAGCGAGGCGATCGTGGGCGTGTACGGTCGCCATTGAGCCGTCCCGGCGGCAGTCGTATCGTCTCGGCGATGGAGGTCCGCCCCGCGCTCGTCGTGCCGTTCATCGTCTCGAACCTCGGCGTGCTCGCGGGCACGCGCTCGGCGGGCGTATGAGCCCGAGCTGGTCGGGTCAAGCGGAGCCGAGGGCGACGCGGACGGTGCAACAGGCCGCGGTGCTCCTGGGCGCCGCGCTCGTCGCGTGGATCGTGACCGTGGATCGCATGTCCGGAATGGACATGGGCCCCGGAACGAACCTCGGCGGCCTCGGCTGGTACCTCGGAATCTGGGTGACGATGACGGCTGCGATGATGCTGCCGTCCGTGGCCCCGATGGTGCTGCTCTTCGACCGAGTGTCGGCAGAGAAAGCACGGCGCGATCTGCCGAACGTCCCGACGTACGTCTTCGCACTGTCCTACCTCGCGGTCTGGACCATCTTCGGGCTCGCCGCCTACGCGCTCTACCGCGGCATCCGCTCTCTCGACATCGGCTTCCTCGAGTGGGACCGCGGAGGCCCATATGTCGCCGGCGGCCTGATCGCGCTCGCCGGCCTGTACGAGTTGACGCCGCTGAAGGAGATCTGTCTCCGCCACTGCCGCACGCCGATGCACTTCGTTCTCGGCTGGCGCGATGGGGTGCGCGGCGCCGTGCGCATGGGTGTGGAGCATGGCGCCTACTGCGTCGGCTGCTGCTGGGGATTGATGGTCATGCTGTTCGCGCTCGGCGTGATGAGCCTGTTCTGGATGGCCGTCGTGGCCGCGCTGATCTTCGCGCAGAAGGTTCTGCCCTACGGCGACAAGCTCTCGCGCGTGTTCGCCGTTGCATTGGTCGCCTTCGGAATCTGGGTCGCCGCCGCGCCGGGATCGGTGCCTGGGCTGACGCAGCCGAACGGCACGTCAAACGACCGAATGCAGATGAACGGCTAGTCGGGGCGGCCGGATTCGAACCGGCGACCTCCTGCTCCCAAAGCAGGCGCGCTAACCAGGCTGCGCTACGCCCCGCCGCCGAAAGTGTAGGGCGCATCCGCAAACGCGATCGCCGCGTGGGCCGGTCTCGACAGGTCGTTGCCCCCTCCGCGAACGAGCCGGTCGAGGTCGGCCCCGCGACGAACCATGCGTCGCGGCGGACGATACGAGCGTCGCATGAGCGCCACGTGCGGATTGCGGTAGCAAAGTGTTAACTCGCGAGATGCCGCGTTCGGCCGCCCTCGGTTACGCGATGGTCGCCGTCGCAGCGGCCCTGTACGGCGTCAACGCGTCCGTCGTCAAGGTGATCGAGCACACCGGCTTCGACGCGCAGCGACTGACGGAGGTCCGATCGACAGGCGCGTTCGTCGGGCTCCTGGTGATCGTGCTCGCAACGCGGCCCGGCACGGTCTCGATCACGCCGCGGGAGCTCGGTCTCGTCGCGGCGCTCGGCGTCGGCGGCCTCGCCCTCGTGCAGTGGTCGTACTTCTTCGCGATTCATCGCCTCCCGATCGGCGAGGCACTCCTCATCCAGTTCGTCGCGCCGCTGCTCGTGGCGCTCTGGGCGCGGTTCGCGTTCCACGAGCGCGTGCGACGACGGCTGTGGGCCGCGCTCGTGCTCAGCCTCGTCGGTCTCGTGCTGATCGTCGAGCTGTGGCGCGGGCGGCTCGACGGCGCCGGCATCGCGGTCGCGTGGATCGCCTGCCTCAGCTTCGCCTTCTACATCCTGGTCGCGGAGGTCGGGACGCGACGGCGCGATGCGATCTCGTTGCTCGCGTGGGCGTTCCTCTTCGCAGCGCTGTTCTGGGCGATCGTCGAGCCCTGGTGGACGTTTCCGCGCCATGTCTTCGGAGGGAGCACCTCGCTCCTCGGCCACCTCCACGGGGTCCACGCGCCACTCTGGCTCCTCGTCGCGTGGATGATCGTCCTCGGCTCGATCGTCCCGTTCACCCTGGTCGTCGCCGCGCTGCCCAGGATCGGAGCAACCAGGACGGCGATCGTCGCGATGCTCGAGCCGGTGTTTGCCATCTTCGTTGCGTGGGTCTGGCTCGGCGAATCGCTCGATGCCTTGCAGCTCGTCGGCGCAGCCCTGACGCTGGCCGGAATCGCGCTCGCCCAGACGACTCGCTAGGTCGCACTTTGCAGGAAGCTCGCCCGGCCAATCCCCCTTTCGGGGGATGGCGCCCTCCGAGCCGATCTCCACACTGCCGCGAATGCCCAAGACCCAGAAGGTTCTTGTTGCTTTTCTCACAGCTTTCTTGCTGTCCTGCGTGGTCGGCACCGCCGGAGCGTCACGCCTCACGGCGTCGGAAACCTCACTCCTGACCGTCATCAACGCGACCCGTGCGAGCCACGGCCTCGCGCCGCTGCGGATCGATCACCGCCTCCAGCGCACCGCCCGGACCCACTCGGCCGACATGCTTCGGCGCCAGTACTTCGCCCACGGCGCCTTCACTGCGCGCGTGCGCTCCTCGGGCGCGGCGGGTCCCGTCTTCGGCGAGGACCTCGCCTGGGGGCCGATGAGCGCCTCGTGGGTCGTGACCGCGTGGCTGAACAGCCCGGAGCACCGCAGGATCCTGCTCCGTCCCGGATTCCGGCGAATCGGCGTCGGCGCCTACCAGGGCACGTTCGCGGGGCACTCGGGTGCGCTCGTGGTGACGGCGGACTTCGCCGGCCGCTAGTCGGTCTCGACTACTCGGACTCCATGAGCGACCGCAGCTCGGTGAGCTTTTCCGCGCGCAGCTCGTCCCGCTCTCCGCGTTCGATCCGGTCCAGGAGCGACCGCACGAGTGGGGCGAGCTCGAGCGGGTTGAACGGCTTCGTCACGTAGTCGACGCCGCCGATGTCGAGACCCTTCGCACGGTCGCGAAACTCGGCGCGCGCGGTGAGGAAGATGATCGGAATGCCGTTCGTCCGGTCGTCGTCGAGCAGTTGCTCAGCGACGCGCCAACCATCGAGCCCGGGCATCATCACGTCGAGGAGCACCACGTCCGGCGTCTCGTCCTTCGCCTTGTCGATCCCTGTCGGCCCGTCGGCTGCCTCGACGACGTCGATCCCTTCCGCCTCGAGGTTGACGCGGCACAGGAGGCGGATCGGCGCCTCGTCGTCGATGACGAGCACTTTGGTCATGTCGTCCGCACGGTCCGCACGGCTCTACCCGTTGCCGCTGCCTTCTAGTCGGCGTGCGACCGGCAGCTCGAAGGCGAAGCTCGATCCCTGGCCTTCGGTGGACTCCACCCAGAGCCTGCCGCCCATCGCCGTGACGAGCTCTCTCGCGATGAAGAGACCGAGCCCGGTCCCGCCCGCGCCGTCACGCACAGTCGATTCGGCGCGGTAGAACTTGCGGAAGATGCGTTCCTGCTCGGCGACTGGAATGCCGGCTCCCTCGTCGGCGACGCGCACTTCCACGCCCTGATCCGTTCGTCGCGCACCGACCGTGACGGTGCCGCCGCTGGGTGAGTACTTGATTGCGTTCTCGACGAGGATGCCGAAGACCTGGCGCAGCTTGGCGCGGTCGGCTTCGGCGGCGAGCGGCTCGCTCGGTAGGTCGAGCTCGAAGCGATGGCCGTTTACCGCGTCGGCTTCCTCGACCGTCCCGACCACCTCAGAGACGACCGAAGCGACGTCGATCTCCTCCGGCTCGACCGTGAGATCGCCTGCATCGAGCCGCGCGACGTTCAGGAGCTGGTCGACGATCTCCGTCAGGCGTTCCGACTCCGACGCGATGTAGCGGAGGAAGATCCGCCGCTCTTCGTCGCCGAAGAGGACGTCCTCGCGCAAGAGCGTCTCGGCAAAGCCGTAGATCGACGTCAACGGCGTGCGGAGCTCGTGCGAGACGGCGGCGACGAAGTCGGACTTGACCTCTTCGACCATCCGGTCGGCGGAGATGTCGCGGAAGGCAAAGATTCGTCCCGCGACCTCGCCGAGCGGATCGCGCATGACCGCTTCGGAAAGCGACAGCCACACCTCCTCGTTGCCGCGCATGATCGAGACGAGCCGCGGACCGGTCTGCGTCCCCGAGGTGTCGGACTCGAGCGTTCGCTGCAGCACCTGCGCGGGCGTCCGGCCGAACGCCTCCTCGCTCGGAACGCCGGTGATCGCTTCGGCGGCAGCATTCCAGAGCACGACCTTGCCGTCGCGCTCGACGGCGACGATTCCGTCGGCGATGTTCGCGAGGATCGCGACGCTCCGCTCCTTCTCGATCGACACGCGCGAGTAGAGCTCCGCGTTCGTCAGCGCGGCGGACGTGTTCGCAGCGAGGGCCAGCAGAGCCTCGATCTCCTCCGGCCGCCACGTCCGTGGACGCTCGGCGTAGACCGTGAGAACTCCGTGGAGCGAGCCCTCCGGTCCGGAGAGCGGCACGCCGAGAAACGCCTTGTAGCCGGACGCGAGGACCGGGTCGGCGGCGACCAAGCGCTCGTCCCCGGCAACGTCGTCGATCGCAAGGGGCGCGCGCGACTGGTAGACGTCCCCGGAAAGGCGTGCAGTCGACTGCACGCGCGTCCCGATCGCATCCTCAGCGCCTTCGCCCGTCGCCGCGCTCACGACGAGGTCGTCGTCCTCCACGATGCGGATCGCGCATGCGTCGGCGGCGAGAAGCCCCGGCGCGTGCCGGACGACTTCGTCCAGAACTGCCGCCGGATCGAGCTCGGTGGCCAGGACGCCGCCGGTCCGTGCGAGCTGCTGCGACAGCCGTCGCGCCGTCCGCTCGGTCTCGAAGAGCTCGCTGCGCTCGAGCGCTCCCCGTGCGGCATCGGCGAGGTGGCGCGCAAGCTCGAGATCCTCGTCCGCGAAGGTGCGTGCGCTCTCGAAGAAGACGAGCACGAGCCCGTTGTGCTCTTCGCTCGGACTGGTCGCCGGCACCGCGAGGAGCGCGCGGTAGCGTGCCGTCCGCGCGAGGTCGATCCACTCGGCGCCGAAGCGGTCGTCGTCCTTCACGTCGGCGGCAGCAAGGACGCGGCCGTCAGCAGCTGCGCGCGTCAGCACGGCCGCCGAATCCGGCAGGCCGACGGTGAGCCGCTCCGCAAGCGGAGGGGGAACGCCGGCGGACCCCACGAGCTCGAGCGTCGGGCCGCGCGGCATGAGGACTGCTGCGAAGGACCCGCCGAGTGCGTCGTTCGCCGCATGCGCCACCGCGTCGAGTGTCGCCTCGAGGGACAGCGACTGCCCCAGGGCGGACGCTATGCGGAAGAACCCGCGCTCGATCCGCGCCTGCCGAGAGCGAGCGTCATAGGCCTGTGCGTTCGCAAGCGCCAGGGACGCGAGACCGGCGTAGGCTTCGATCAGCTCGACGTCCTCGTCGCCGAAGCGCCGTTCGCGCCGCGCGCCGACACCCAGGACTCCCTGGACCTCGTCGCCCCATCGCACGGGCGCGACCAGCGCGCCCGAGAAGCCCGCGTACGCCTCGCCGGGAATCGTGTCCGCAACCGGTTCGTAGTCGTCTGCTGCGACTGCACGTCCTTCCCGCATTGCGACGGCCGCCAGCCCGCGATCGGTCGGAAACTCGAAGCCGATCACGTCGCGCTCCAGCCCGTGCGCAGCGACGCACCGCAGGACGCGGCGGTCCGCGTCGAGCAGGTAGCAGTCCGCCGCGTCGACGTGCATCAACTCGGCGAGCTGACTCACGAGGCGTTCGAGGACGTGCACCAGCTCGAGGTCGCTCGACAGCACCTGCGCGGCTCGAAGGAGCGCTCGCTGCTGCTCGCTCCTGCGTCGCTCCCGCTCGAGCGTCTCGACGAGCTCCGATGCCGCTCGCGTCCGCTCGAGCGCGATCGCGACATCCGAGCCGAGGCGATCGACCATGTTCAGCTCCTCGGTCGTGAATGCGCGGCGTTCGCCGGTGACGCCGAGCGCGAGCACGGCGACGATTCGTGTCTGCACGACCAGCGGCACGTACGCCGCGCTCTGCACTCCGACTGCGTCGACGATGCGGCGGCTCACCTTCGTGGACGCGGTCGCGTCGAAGACCGCGAAGGGCGCGCCCTCGAAGACGGCGGTCGCAATCCCGGAGGGCTCGTGCTCGAGGTCGAACTCGATCTCGCGGAACCAGTCGAGCTCGTTCCCGTCCTTTCGGAGCAGGCAGCCCCGGGCGCTGCGGCCGTCGGGCGCGACGAGCGCGAGCGCGGTCACGTTGACCCCGAGGAGCCGCTCCACGTGCTGCAGGAGCACGTCGGCGACGGACCTGGAGTCTGGAGCACGCGCCAGGCGCGCGGCCACCTCGTCGGTCGCCGGGAACTCCGAGGATCGTTCCTCTGCGCCGGGCCGACGACGTCGAAGCAGCACGGCAGTGACGCCGAGCCACAGAGCTTGAGCCGATTGTTTCACTGGGCACTCGGATTCTACGAAGCGCTCGGCGCGGCGAGGAAATCAGAAAGGCCCCGTCTGCGCGGTTTTCCGTCGTGAGGAACACTCTCCTGCGGCTTTCGAAGATGGGCCGAACGGCCTATTGGAAAGGCCCGGCCCACTCGTTAGCGTCAATCCCACTGGGCGATGCGAACCGCGGCGCGTTCCTGGCCTTGCAGTCCGCGGTGAGCACTGGAAAGGGCCCGTCGCCACCGACCCCCCCGAGCGACGGGTCTTTTCCATTTCCGAGGTAATCCCATGCCAGCTTCAGCCTGGCTCGGGCGCGTAAATCGACTTCGGGTCGCTCCGACGGTTCCTCCGGTGACCCGCGGAAGCCTGTTGCTACCGTGGCCGAACGGTGGTGAGGCGCGTGCTCCTCGCTTCACCTCGGGGTTTTTGCGCCGGGGTGGAGCGCGCAGTCGAGACGGTCGAGAAGGCACTCGAGCTGTACGGCCCGCCCGTCTACGTCCGGAAGCAGATCGTCCACAACGCGCACGTCGTCCGGGAGCTCCAGGGACGGGGGGCCGTGTTCGTCAACGACGAGCGGGAGGCGCCTGAGGGAGCCACGCTCGTACTCTCGGCGCACGGCGTCGAGCCCGGAGTGTTCGAGCGCGCAGTGTCGCGCCGCCTCAACACGATCGACGCGACGTGTCCGCTCGTGACGAAGGTGCACGTGCAGGCGCGGCGCTACGCGGCAGAGGGCTATCGCATCATCCTGATCGGACATGCCGGTCACGAAGAGGTGGTCGGGACGACCGGCGAGGCGCCGGACGCGATCGAGCTCGTCGAGTCGGTCGCGGACGCCGAGCGGCTGGAGGCGTCGGACCGGCCGCTCGCGTACATCACACAGACGACGTTGTCCGTCGACGAGACCGCGGAGATCGTGAACACGCTCAAGCGTCGCTTTCCGAACATTCGCGCACCGCAGCGCGAGGACATTTGCTACGCGACGTCCAATCGCCAGTGGGCGGTCAAGGAGATGCTGGCGGAGGTCGACCTCCTGCTCGTCATCGGCTCGCGGAACTCGTCCAATTCGAACCGGCTGGTGGAGGTCGCGCGCGCTGCCGGCGTTGTCGCGCACCTCATCGACGACGAATCGGAAAT
>VAYM01000064.1 GCA_005884945.1 Actinomycetota bacterium
AGCCGTCGCCCGTTCCCAGCTCCCAGCGCCCGTCGCGGCCGATCGCGACCGTGACGACGTCGTACTGCGCCGGATCGAGTGACTCGAGCACCGACCGCGCCGAGGCAAGCGAGATCTCGTGCTCGCTCGAGCGCCCGCCTGCGAGGACGGCGACGCGAAGGCGCCGGCTCACGGCGGCGGGCCGGGCTGCTGCTGCGTCAGCTTCCCGACGACGATCGTCACGACGGTGCCCGGCGGCGCCTGCTTCCCGCCTTGCGGATCCTGTGACAGCACGATCCCGTCCTGGGACGAGTCGGTCACCGGCTGCGTGACGATGTGGACTCGGAAGCCCGACGCCTGGAGCTGTGCCTGCGCCGACGCCTGGTCCTGGCTCGTCACGTCGGGAACCGCCGACGTCGTCGGGCCCTTCGACACGAAGAGCGTGATCGTCGCGCCGGGCGTCGCCGACGTGCCGGGGTTCGGAGACTGGTCGACGACGGTGTCCTTCGGCTGGTCCGACGAGACGTCCTTGCGAAGGACCGCGAAGCCGAGGCCCTGCAGTTGGTTGCTCGCCGTCGCGAAGCTCGAGCCGCGCACGTCCGGAATCGCGACCGGTTGCGGCCCCTTCGACACCTTGAGATTGACCACCGAGCCCTTGTCGACGGATGCGCCGCCGTTCGGCGTCTGGTCGATCACCGTCCCGGACTGCTTCGAAGAGTTCACCTGCGTCAGCTTCCACTTGAGCCCCGCGTCGGCGAGACGCGACAGCGCGTCGCTCGTGTCGAGGCCGATGACGTTCGGGACGGTCGTCTTCGGCGGGCCCGTCGAGCTGTAGATCGTCACCTGCGCGCCTTTGTTGACCTTCGCTCCGGGCTGCGGGTCCTGCTTGAAGACGTAGGTCTCCGGAGTGTCCGAGTTCGGCTCGCGCACGACGTTCGGGACGAGGCCGCGCTGACGGATCTTCTGGTCGGCGAGGATCTCGCGCAGTCCCCGGTATTGGTCGACGCGGACCGACGTCGCTCCGTTGATCTGCCGCTGGATCTCGTTGTAGAGGAAGTACCCGCCGACGCCCGCTGCGGCGACGAAGAGCAGCGCCAGGAGCCACGGCCAGAACGCGCGCCGGCGCGGCTCGTCGTAGTCGTAGTAGGCGGCAGGCGGCGTGAACGGCACCGGCTGGCGCGCCTGCGTGATCGCCGTCGGCGCGACGGGCGGCGGCGGCGGGCGCGAGATGATCGCCGTCGCAGCCTCCTCGGTCGCGGGGGAGACGGCGGCGCCGCGCAGCACGCGCTCGAGATCGGCGTCCATCTCCTCCGCGGACTGGTAGCGCTCGGCCGGGTCCTTCGCGAGCGCGCGCAGGACGATCAGGTCGAGGTCGCGCGGGATTTCGCCGCGCTTCTCCGACGGAGGGACGGGCAGCGTCGAGAGGTGCTTCATCGCGATCTCGACCGGCGTGTCGCCGCTGAACGGCACGACGCCCGTGAGCAGCTCGTACAAGACGACGCCGACGGAGTAGAGGTCGGACGTCTGATCGACGGCGGCGCCCTTCGCCTGCTCCGGTGAGAGGTACTGCGCGGTGCCGATGATCGAACCCGCCTCGGTCATCTGGCTCGCACCCGCGCGCGCGATGCCGAAGTCGGTCACCTTCAGCCGCCCTTCCGCGTCGACCAGGACGTTGTGCGGCTTGATGTCGCGGTGGACGATGCCGTGCCGATGGGCGAAGCGCACCGCCGCGAGGATCTGGCGCGCGTAGTCGATCGCGATCGGGATCGGCGCCGGACCGCGCGAGACGATCAGCTCCTTCAGGGAGCGACCGTCGAGGTACTCCATCGCGATGTAGTACGTGCCCTCCGCCTCGCCGCGGTCGTAGATCGAGACGATGTTCGGATGCGAGAGGCCGGCCGCGTTCTTCGCCTCGCGGCGGAAGCGCTCGACGAACTGGTCGTCGTTCGCGTGCCGGTCGTCGAGGATCTTGATCGCGACCCGCCGGCCGAGCTCCTGATCCTCGGCGAGGTAGACGTTCGCCATCCCGCCCGTTCCGAGCTTCCGCATGATGCGGTAGCGCCCGTCGAAGAGCGTGTTGATCAGGGTGTCGGAAACGGCCATGGACGGTTGACTCAGGGTAGGCATTCGCGCCTACCGCAGCAGCGCCTCCATCACGTCCTTGGCGATCGGCGCGCTCACCTTGCCGCCGAAGCCGCCCGGCTGGTTCTCGACGACGACGGCGACAGCGACCTTCGGATGGTCGGCCGGCGCAAAGGCGATGAACCAGGCGGTGTAGATGTCGCCGACGCCGGTCTCCGCAGTGCCCGTCTTGCCCGCGACGGGAACGCCGGAGATCTGCGCCGCCGTTCCCGTCCCGCCGGTGACGACGAGCTGCATCATCGAGTTGATCTCGCGCGCGTGCGGCGACACCACGCGCTGGACGAGGTACGGCTGCACCTCGAGCCCGTTGTTCGCCACCGTCGCGGCGACCATCGCCATCTGCAGCGGCGTCACCTGCAGACGCTCCTGTCCGAAGGCGAGGCGGCCGGGATCGACTTGCGTCTCCGGGTGCCTGGGGTCGAAGAGGCGTCCGTGCCGGTCGTACAAGCCGCTGGCGGCGCGCTCGTTCTCCGGCGTCTCGAGCGGCGGCAGCTTGTAGAAGCCGTACCGCTTCATGTAGTCGATGATCAGCCCCGCTCCGATCGCTTTGCCGATGTTGCAGAACACGGAGTTGATCGAGTGCACGAGGCCCGTCGAGAGCGTGACGTTGCCGAACGTCTCCGGCGCCTCCGGGTTCCCCGCGTTGCGAACCTGCTTGCCGTACTCCTCGCAGTAGCCGGGGTCGTAGAACGTCGAGTCGGGCGT
Source organism: Actinomycetota bacterium (assembly GCA_005884945.1). Lineage (GTDB taxonomy): Bacteria > Actinomycetota > Thermoleophilia > Gaiellales > Gaiellaceae > 3-1-20CM-4-69-9. The sequence continues at coordinate 2,827 of VAYM01000064.1, forward strand.
GAAGCGGCCGCTGTTCAACGCAGCCGTCGCCGTCACCACCTTGAAGGACGACCCGGGCTGGTACTTGCCCGCGGTCGCACGATTGAGGAGCGCGCCGCACTTGCCCCCGGAGCGAAGCGCCTGCTGGTAGTGCTTCTCGATCAGGTTCGGGTTGTACGGCGGACTCGACGCGAGGACGTACACCGCGCCCGTCGACGGGTTCATCGCCACGACCGCCCCGCACTTTCCGCGCAGCTCGCGGAGCGCGAGCGCCTGCGCGCCCGGGCGCAGCGTCAGGTACACGTTGTTCCCCTGGACCGTCGAGCCCTTCAGCCGGTCGAGCGTCGCGTGGAAGACCGTGTCGAGGTTCGCGTTCGACCCGGTGAGGTAGTCGTTGTACGAGCGCTCGAGCCCCGTCTGGTTGCGCGACTGCGTGGAGTAGCCGACGACGTCGGAGAAGATCGGCCCGGTCGGATACCTGCGGAAGTAGAGCGTCTGTCCGCCGACATGCTTCGTCACGTTCGCCGCCAGCAGCGTCCCGTCGGACGCGTAGATCTTCCCGCGCTTGATCGAGAACTGCGCGACGAGCCGGATCGCGTTGTCCTGCCGGTCGGCGAGGCCGGCGTTCGCCCACGTCTGCCAGTACGTGGTGCCGACGATGAGCGCGGCGATCAGGACGAGCGCCGCGACGCCGACCTGCGAGATCTGCTTGTTCATCTCAACGCCTCGCGGTTGGCGCGGTTCGAAACGAGCAGCAGGCCGGCGAGCAGCACGAAGTTCGCGACGACGCTCGACCCGCCGTAGGAGACGAACGGCAACGTGATTCCCGTCAGCGGGATGATGCGGAGGATGCCGCCGACGATGATGAACGCCTGCAGCGCGAACGCGAACGTCAGGCCCAGCGCGAGCAGCTTCGAGAACCCGTCCTGTGCGAGTAACGCGATGCGGATCCCGCGTAAGACGAAGACCATGTAGACGAGCAGGAACGCGGCCGTCCCGACGAGCCCGACCTCTTGCGCGATCACCGAGAAGATGAAGTCCGTCTTCGCGTACGGAATGAGCTCCGACCCGCCGAGCGTCGTGACGGTGCCGCGGCCGAGGCCCGTCCCTGTGTAGCCGCCGTGGGCAATCGAGTACATCGACTGGACGATCTGGTAGCTCTGGCAGTTCTGCCGCAGCGCCAGATGCCCGGGTGCACTCGGGCAGTAGACGGGGTGGCTCGTCCACGGATGGCGCCAGTCGGTCACGCGCTCCTGGACGTGCGGCGTCACCTTCCAGACGCCGAGGGAGCCGACGAGGAAGAGGACGAGCCCGATCGCGACGAACGCGAGCCGGCCGGTCGCGACGAACAGCATCGCCAGGAAGATCCCGAAGTACAGGAGGCCGCCGCCGAGATCGCGCGTCTCCAGGAGGACGAGGATCGCCATCCCCCAGATCACGAGCAGCGGCCCGAAGTCCTTGAGCCGTCCCTGCGCCAGCACCTCGCGCTTCTCGCGCAGGTAGCCGGCGAGGAAGACGATCAGCATGATCTTCGCGAGCTCGCCCGGCTGAAACTGCAGCCCACCGGCGTGGACCCAGAGGCGTGAGCCGTTCACGGTTTGACCCACGACGGGCAGGATCGGCAGCGCAAGCAGGCCGATCGCTGTCAGCCCGAACAGGTACTTGTAGCTCTCGATCCGCCGGTAGTCGTAACGGAGCAGGAAGAGAACGCCGGCGAAGAGCACGACGCCGGCGATGATCCAGAAGCCCTGCCTGAAGGCGGAATCCGGACTGAGCCGGTAGATCTCGGTGACGCCGAGCGCGCTGAGCAGGCCGGCGATCGGCAGGAGGTACGGGTCGGCGAACGGCACTGTCGCGCGCGCGACGAAGTGCGCGACGAGGAAGACGCCGAAGAAGATCGCCGCGTACGTGAGCGACGCGGTGGAGACGACGGACTGCCGGGCGATGTAGACGCTCGCGAACCCGACCACCGTCAGCGCGCCCACGACGATCAGGAACGCAAGCTCCCTGTTACGTGCGCTCAGCGTCAGCTCGTGAGCCTCCAGACGACCAGCGCAGCGATGACCGCGAGGAGCGCGAGCAATGCGAGCCACGCCAGGATCCGCCGCCGCAGGTTCCGGCGACGGGCCCGCTTCTCGGCCTCGAGCTCACTCTGGATCTCCTCGGTCGGGATCACCTGCGTGTCGACCACCGGAACGCCGTCGACCTCGTCGAGGGTGTCTTCGTCCTCGAGACGCTGCTCGGCGAGCTCCGGCGGCAGCGCCTGCTCCTGTGTCTGCCCGTCGTGAACTGCCGGCGAGGCGGCGATCTCGAAGGCGACGACGGTGATGTTGTCCTCGCCGCCGCCGCGGTTTGCCGCCCGGACGAGCGCCTTCAACGCGGTGTCGATGTTGCTCCGGTTCCGCTCGACGAGCTCGAGGATCTCCTGCTCGTCGACCATGTCCGTCAGGCCGTCCGAACAGAGGAGGAACACGTCGCCGTTCTTCGCGTCGATCGTGAAGGTGTCGACGTCGACGTCCGGATCGGTGCCGAGCGCGCGCGTGATCACGGATCGCTGCGGATGGGTCTCGGCCTCTTCCGGGGAGAGCTTGCCGCTCTTCAGGAGCTCGTTGACGAGCGAGTGGTCCTCGGTCACCTGCTCCATCGCGCCGTCACGGATCAGGTACGCGCGCGAGTCACCGACGTGTCCGAATGCGACACGGCCGTCCTCGACGAGAGCGACCGTCATCGTCGTGCCCATTCCGTACGTGTTCGGGTCGGCGTTCGAGCGGTCGTAGACGCGGCGGTTCGCCTCCTGGATCAGATCGACGATGCGCTGCTCGCCTCCTGCGTCCGCACCGCTCTCCCTGAGCGCAGCCGCCGCGAGCCGGGACGCGACCTCGCCCGCCTGCGCTCCTCCCATCCCGTCCGCGATCGCGAAGAGCGGCGGCTCGCAGACATACGCATCCTCGTTGTGGCGCCGCTTGCGGCCCGGGTCGGTGATCCAGCCGGCGTACCCGATCACTGCTCGTACCTCAGGTCGGTCTCCCCGACGCGCACGACGTCGCCGGGCGTGAGCCGTCGCGGTCGCTCGAGCCGCACGCCGTTCAGGAACGTGCCGTTCGTCGAGCCGAGGTCCTGCACCCACACTCCGTCCTGGCGCGGCTCGAACCGCGCGTGCCTCGCCGACGCGTAGTCGTCCGACGCGAGCGGGATGTCGTTCTGGCCGCCGCGGCCCACGGTCAGCTGCGCGGAGTTGAGCTCGAAGTCCGTGCCCTCGTCGAGCTCCGCGCTCTTCACCACGACGAGGCGTCCGGAGTGGATCGGCGGCCGAGCGGTCGCGACGCCTCCCTCACGCGAAGGCGCGAGGATGAAGCTCTCCTGCGGGAGACGAAGGTCGCGGCTCGCGGTCCGCACGATGCGCCAGATGAAGAGGTAGAGCAGCACGAGAAACGCGATCTTCAGGATCAGGAGCGCCGTGTCGACGGCGACCGAGCCGACCATCTACTTCATCTCGCGGTCGAACGTGATCTCGGTCGACCCGAGCGTGATCTTGTCGCCGGCCCGGAGCTTCGCGCGCTTCACGCGCTTGCCGTTCACTTCCATGCCGTTCGTCGAGCCGAGGTCGACGACCCAGTACGCCGCGCCCTCTTGGCGCACCTCGGCGTGGCGGCGCGAGACGTTCGCGTCCGTGAGTTGGAGATCGCAGTCGCGCGAGCGGCCGAGGACGACGCTTCGCTTCGTCACCTCGTGCCGGGTGCCGTCGAACGACAACGTCACGACCTCCGGCTCGGGCTCCATCCCCAGCTCGGCGGCGGACACCGCCTGCGTCGGCACCGGCGTCTTCGGCTTGTAGACCATCGTCGCGCCGGGCTCGAGCTGCTCGGGCAGGAGGTCGGCCTCGGGCCTCCCCTTCTCCGGCTGCACCATCCGCGTCGCGATCCCGAACTCGCCGACGTCGAGATCCGCGTCCGTCTCCATCGCCACGCGGGGGCCCGACAACAACGCGTACTGCTCACGGCGCGCGTGCTCCGCGAGGTACTCCTGCAGCTCGGAGAGCAGGTTCCGTTCGTAGCTCTCGAACTGGGCGCGGTCGTCCGGCGCGAGATAGACGGTGTACTCGTTCGGGACGTAGACCCGCGACACCGAGATCGTGCGGTGGTCGTCCATCTCCTTGGCGAGCTTGCGCGCCAGCTCGACGGGCTGCACGTTCGTGCGGAATGCCCGGCCGAAGATGCCCTCGAACAGGGCCTCGATCTTCTGCTCGATCGCGCGGAGAACCATCTGGGCGGGGTGTTATCCCCGGGCCGACGATGCTAACGCAAGCCCACCACGGCACAGGTCGCCCAAACGCTCACCACGAGCGGGATTGCAGCCACGTCGGGGACCGGCAGGAGCGTCGCCGCGAGCATTCCGGCGCCGAGTCCGGCGACCGCCCAGAGGCCTCGCTCGCGCGCATGCGGCAGCAGGGCCGCCGCGGCGGCGAGCACGAAAGCCTCGACGAGGAGCGCCGGCCGGGAGAGGAGCGCCTGCCAGAGGACTGACGCGGTCGCCGTGACGCTCCGGCTGCCGGCAAGACCGAGATCGTGCGGTGCGGACTCCGCGTCGAACGGCAACGGCACGTGCCGGATCCCGGCGACGATCCCGGCCGCGAGGACAGCGGTGCCGGCCTGCGCCGCCCGACGAGCCGCCGAGCGCGTCCCGAGGGTGAGCAGCGGAATGAGCCCGAGCGCCGACAACGGAGCCAGCAGCGGGCCGGCCGACGCGAGCAGCCCCGTCTCCGGCTCGCCCCACGACAGGGCCAACAGCGCGGCTGCGAACCCCGTGTAGAGCACCGCAGCGCTCAGCGCGAGATTCCCGAGCGGAAGGATCGGTACCGCGAGCGCAAGGAGCAAGCCGATCCGCGGCCTGAAGAACGACGTCGCGGCCGCCAGCACGGCGAGAGCGATCGGCCAGCCCGCCGGATAGAAGGGAAGCGCAAAGGCCGTCCAGGCAGTGAAGACACCTGCGAGCAAGGCCGGCGCGAATCGCAGGAGGGCCGCGGGAGGCACGAGCACGCGATCGCGCCGGCGATGTCGGCGCCGCCGCTTGCCGCCGACCTGCAGCGCCTGCGCGAGCGCTGCGGCCGAAGGGCGGCGCCCCGGGTCGAGGTCGAGCGCCCGGTCGACGGACCTCTGCAGCTCACGCGGGAGGTCCGGGCGCACAGTCGCAAGCGGCGGCGCTCCCGCCTCGATCGCCCGAGCCGTCTCGAGCAGCGACGACTCCCAGAACGGATGGCGTCCGGCGAGCGACTCCCAGAGCAGCACGCCGACGGCCCAGACGTCCGCCCCCGGTGTCGCCGGCTGTCCGCGAAGCCGCTCCGGCGAGATGTAGGCGAGCGTCCCGGGGACGTCGCCGGCGGCGGTCAGCGTCTCCGCCTGCGGCAGGCGCGCAAGGCCGAAGTCGAGCAGCCGAACCGAGACGTCCTCACCGTCCGCGAGCAGGACGTTGGACGGCTTGACGTCGCGGTGGACGATCCCGCGCGCGTGCGCGTGCGCGAGACCTTCCAGCATCTGCACGGCGGCCGCGATCGCCGTCGCGTCGTCGAGCTCGCCCGCGCGAAGCGCCTCGCGAAACGTGCGACCCGGCGTGTACTCGTAGGCGATGTAGACGTGCTGCGAGTCGTGGCCGAAACCGTAGGCCCGCTGACAGCTCGGATGCCGGAGCCGCGACGCCGCTTCGGCCTCGCGCTCCGCCCGGGCGCCGGCCTTGCCCTCGCGGGGGACGATCTTCAGCGCGACGTCGAGACCGTTCTGCTCGTCCCGGGCGAGCCAGACCGACCCGGTCCCGCCGGCTCCAAGTGGCCGGAGCGGCCGGTACCGCCCGAGGACGAGCTCGCTCTGTAGGGCCGGGGCGGAGGCGTTCTGCACGGTTCGGACTGGGTTTGCGCCCGCACCTGAGAGTCCTTTCTCGGCCGGGGTACGGGATAGAGTGGCCGGAGCTTCGGCTGGAATCGCCTATGTCTGAGCGCGATACCGACATCGAGTTCGACTTCTTCGACGAGCCCGAGACCGAGGAGGCGACCGAGCGTGTCCGCCCTCCTCGCCGGCCGGCCGGCGGTGGTCCGCCGCCGCGCCAGCGGATGCGGACGCCGCAGGGCTTCATCCCCATGCTGCGGCTGGCCGGGCTGATCGCGTTCCTGATCCTCGCCGTCATCGTCCTCGTGTTCGTGCTCAAGGGGTGCGCGTCGAGCAGCAAGCACGCGAAGTACTCGAACTACATGGAGAAGATGACGACGATCGGGAACGACTCCGCCCAGCTCGGCAAGCAGCTCAACTCCGCCCTGGCGGCGACAGGCATCAAGGAGACGGACCTCGAGGCCAAGATCCGCGGCTTTGCGGCGACGCAGCAGCAGCAGGCCGACCAGGCGAGCTCCATCAACGCGCCGGGCCCGCTTCACACGGAACACGCCCACGCGATCGAAGTGCTGCAGCTCCGTTCGAGCGGCCTCAGCCGCCTCGCCGATGCGTTCGGTCAGACCGCGACGTCGAAAGACGCCTCCGCGGCGGGCAAGCTGCTCGCGGATCAGATGCGGCTGCTCGTCGCGAGCGACGTCAACTGGAACTTCTACTTCAGAGACGCGTCGAAGCGCGGCCTCCAGGACGAGGGCGTCACCGACGTGAACGTGCCGGACTCGACGATGGTCGCGAACCCGGACCTGGCGTCGTCACAGGCGATGGAGTCCGTCTGGCGGCGCGTCCACGGCACGGCCACGACGAGCACGCCCGCCGGCGATCACGGGAGTGCGCTCGTGTCGGTCACGGCACTCCCGGACGGCAAGCAGCTCAGCACGAGCACCGAGACCACGGTGACGTCGACGACCGATCTCGCCTTCCGAGTCGGAGTGCAGGACTCGGGCGCCTTCCAGGAGTTCGACATCAAGGTCACGCTCACGATCGCGAAGACCGGCGCGCCGATCATCAAGAAGAAGACGATCGACATCATCAACGCGGGCGAGACGAAGTACGTCGTCTTCAGCGACTTCAACGCGGTGCCGTTCGGCGTCCCGACGACCGTCAAGGCGGACATCCAGCCCGTCCCGGGTGAGAAGACGGTGTCGAACAACTCCGCGGAGTACAGGGTCATCTTCTCGCTCGGATAGTGGGAACGGCCGAATGGATCGCCGTCGCCGCAGCGGTTGTGGCCGCTCTGGGGCTCGGTGCCGCCTTCCTCGCGTGGTCGAAGGTGCGCGCGGTGCGAAAGGCCCAGCTCGTTCTGCTCGGCGGCGGCAAGCAGGATCTCGTCGACTTCGCAGTGTCGCTGCAGGCGCGGATCGACGACGTGCTCCGTGCGGTGGACGAGATTGCAGCCGGGCTCTCGCGGGTCGATCGGCGCGTGGACACGGCGGTCTCGAAGACGTCGCTCGTCCGATACGACGCCTACGAGGGCGCGGGCGGCCACCAGTCGGCGTCGATCGCCCTCCTCGACGCGGCCCGGAGTGGGGTCGTCGTCAGCGCGATCCAGGGCCGCGACTACGCGCGGATCTACGTCAAGGAGCTCGACCAGGGCCGCTCCTCGGTCGCCCTGTCGCCGGAGGAGCAGGAGGCGGTCGAACGCGCCATGGCCCGCTAGCAGCCCGTTTCGCAAGCTACATTTCGCCTGGATGCAGCACGTTCTCGTCCTGAACGCGAGCTACGAGCCCCTGAACGTGACGACGGTCAGGCGGGCGCACGTGCTCGTCTTCAAGGGGAAGGCGGAGGTGATCGAGGAGCTCGACCAGCCGCTTCATTCGGCCAGCTCCACCTTTCCATGGCCCCATGTGATCCGACTCGTCGCCTACGTGCGCGTCCCGCGAGCCGTCCAGCGCAAGATCTCGCGGCGCGCACTCTTCGCCCGTGACGGCTGGCGATGCGTCTACTGCGGGACGTCGGGCGGCCGGCTGACGCTCGACCACGTGGTGCCGAGGTCCCGGGGCGGGGACTCGGTCTGGGAGAACGTCGTGACCTCGTGCGCGCCGTGCAACCTACGCAAGGGGAACCGCACGCTCGAGGAGAGCGGGCTCGAGCTGCGGACGAAGCCGCGTGCGCCGGCGCCGGTGCTGTTCATCCGCCTGGCAGCGCCGAAGATCCCGCACGGCTGGAAGCCGTACCTGCGGGAGCTCGAGACCGGCACCAGCACCGCGGCCTAGCCGCGCTCGACGTGCGTCGACGACGGCGAGGAGGTCGCGACGTTCGGCGAGCTCGTTCGCTTCAATCGACGAACCGGTACCGCACGTACTACCGGGCGCGGGCGATTGCGAGGAGATGCGCACTCGTGCCGAGGACGGTCGGCTCCGTCTCGAGCACACGCGCGGCACGAAGGATGTTCTGCCGCGCGACGGCGTCATCCCACCGATCGGCGAGCAGCCACCCGGGCCCCTCGACGCCGAACACGGCCTCGACCACGAAGCCCGCCTCCTCGACCTCGGCGGCGAACTCCTCGGGCCGATGGAAGAACGCCGTCGTGAAGTAGGACTCGTCGGCGTAGAGCCCGTCGAGGACCGATGCGAAGCGAGAGATCGCCGCCGCCGCGACGACGCCTTCCAGTCGGAGCACACGGCGCGCCTCGAGGAGCGCCCGCAGCCTGTCGTCCCGCTCGGTGAGGTGGTAGAGCGGGCCGAGCAGCAGCACGGCGTCGTGTGACGCGTCCGCCTCGTCCAGGCTCCGCGCGTCGCCTTCGACGGCGGTGAATCGACCGCCTGCCCGTTCGAGCGCCTGTCGAACGTGCAGCGGAGAGGCGTCGACGAGACGCACGTCGTAGCCAGCGTCGGCGAGCCGCTTTGCGTATGCGCCGGGACCGCCGCCGACGTCGAGCACCCGCGCAGGCGCGGGGGGCAGGTGACGCTCGAGAAGCTCCTTCGTTCGCTCGTACTCGATCCGCGAGTAACCCTCCATGAGCCGATCGCGCTCAACGCCGGTCTCGTAGTACGCGCGGATCTCGGGGTCCATCACTGCCGACTCTTGCACGTCGTCCGCACGCTCCTCTAGTCTGCGCAGCTCCATGGCACGCGCCGCGACGGGCAAGACACACATTTTTTCGCTCGGTCTTGCGCGCGTCCTTAGACGCTAGCCGGCGTTTCGTTCCTCCGCCGACGCCGGCTAGGTCGCAACAGCAGGCGGAGTCTTCACACTCAACGAAAGGCGCACCTGCGTGCACCCGGCCGTCGACACCCTGCGCCCCGAGCGCGACGCTTGCGGAATCGGCTTCCTCGCCGATGCGACCGGACGCGCGTCGCGCGCGATCGTCGACGGACTGCTCGAAGGGCTCGCCGGCGTGCGTCATCGCGGCGCGGTCGCGGCCGATCGCCGGACGGGCGACGGCGCAGGGCTTCTCCTCCCGATTCCGCGCGCGCTGCTGCCGGCACCCTGGTGCGGCCTTGCAATGGTCTTCCTCCGCGACGACCAGGCGCGCGCCGAAATCGAGGAGGCGTGCGCCGAACAGGGCATCGCTTCAGGCGGATGGCGGCGCGTGCCCGTTCACCCCGGCGCGCTCGGCGAGGAAGCGCGCGCGACGACGCCGGGAATCGAGCAGCTCATCTTGCGGCGCCCGCTCGGCACGACGCTCGAGGAAGCGGAGCGGCGCGCGCATCGGGCTCGGCTGACCGCAGACCGCATACCCGGCGCCTACCTCGCGTCGCTCTCATTCCGGACGGTCACGTACAAAGCGCTCTGCGCCGCCGATCAGCTCGCCGCGTTCTATCCGGACCTGATGGATCCGGCGCTGGCGGTCCCGTTCGGCATCTTCCATCAGCGGTTCTCGACGAACACCGCGCCTTCGTGGGAGCGCGCGCAGCCGTTCCGCCTGCTGGGACACAACGGCGAGATCAACTCCATCGACGGAAACGTCGCCTGGATGCGCGCCCGCGGTCACGCGCTCGACCTCGACGGCTCGGACTCGGCCCTCCTCGACAACGCGCTCGAGCTGCTCGTCCACGGCGGGCGCGACATCCGCCACGCGATGAAGATGCTGCTGCCGAAGGCAGCCGATGGGGATCCCGAGCTCGACGAGGACGTCCGCGCCTTCTACCGCTACCACGCGACCCTGCTCGAGCCGTGGGACGGGCCGGCCGGGGTCGTCTTCACCGACGGGCGCGTCGTCGGCGCAACGCTCGACCGGAACGGCCTGCGGCCGCTTCGCTACGCAGTCGCCGACGACCGCTTCGTCGCCTGCGCCTCGGAGGCGGGCGCTCTTCCACTTCCCGAGGGTGCCCGCATCCGGCGCGGGCGGCTAGGTCCGGGTCAGATGCTGGTCGTGGATCCCGCGCTGGGGATCGAAGAGAACGAAACGATCGAACGACGCCTCGCGCACAAGCGCCCGTACACGCGCTGGCTGCGCGCGAGCGTGCATCCGTTCGACGCAGGCGTGCCGGTCGAACCGCCGACGGAGGATCTGACAACGCGCCAGGTGCGCGTCGGATTCACGCGCGAGGACATCCTCCTCCTCCTCCGCCCGTCGGCGGCGACCGGTCACGAGCCCGTCTCATCGATGGGAGACGACACGGCTCTCCCGCCGCTGGCCGGCCGCGCGCGGCCGGTGACGTCGTACCTCCGCCAGCGCTTCGCTCAGGTCACGAACCCACCGATCGACCACCTGCGCGAGCGCTCGGTGATGACGTTGCGGACATTGCTCGGCGCGCGCGCGCCGCTGCACGACGAGCATCCTCGTGCCGCCAGATTGCTCGAGCTGGAGAGCTTCTTCCTCTTCCCCTCGGCAGTGGCAGAGCTCGAGCGGCGCGGCGCGTTTCTCCTCGACGCGACGTTCTCGGAACAGGAGGGCCTACGCGCGGCGTGCAAGCGGCTGGCCGACGAAGCGCACAACGCGAATGCCGAGCTGCTCGTCCTCAGCGACCGGCCCCTTTCTGACTTTGCAGCAGACTGTTGCAAAGCTCCGGTGCCGGCTGTCCTTGCGGTCGGCGTTGTGCACCGGCGGTTGGTGGAGGCCGGGACACGCACGCGCACGTCGATCGTCGTGGTCGCGGACGAGCCGCGGGAAGCGCACGACTTCGCATGCCTACTCGGCTACGGCGCAGATGCCGTCTGTCCACGGCTCGCGCTCGACACCGTCGCCGCGCTCGCGGCTGCGGACAAGCTCGGCGGCGACCAGCCGCCCCCCGCCGAGGCGCAGCTCCGCTACCGCGACGCGATCGAGGACGGCGTGCTGAAGATCATGTCGAAGATGGGCATCGCCGACGTCGCGTCGTATCGCGGCGCGCAGATCTTCGAGGCCGTCGGCCTTGCTCACGACGTCGTCGACCTGTGCCTGTCGGGAACGCCGAGCGCCGTCGGTGGAATCGGGTTCGCGGAGCTCGAGCGCGAGGCGCTCGGCCGCCGCGGTGACCAGCTCGAGAATCCCGGATACGTGAAGTTCCGCAAGGGCGGCGAGCCGCACGCGACGAGCCCGCCCGTCGTCGAGTCGTTGCAGTCTGCGGCGCACGCATTGCGACGTGCAGTGAACGGTGCAGGCTGGAACACCTACGAACGCTTCGCGGAACTCGTGAACGAGCGTGCGCCGCTGGAGCTGCGCGACCTGCTGGAGCTCGCGCCCGCGACATCGGTTCCCCTCGAGGAGGTCGAGCCGGTCGAGTCGATTGTCCGCCGGTTCTCGAGCGGCGGCATGTCGCACGGCTCGCTCTCGGCCGAGGCGCACGAGACCGTCGCGACAGCCTTCAACCGTCTCGACGCGCGGTCGAACTGCGGCGAAGGCGGCGAAGATCCGGCGCGCTTCCGAACGGAGCGGAACTCGCGGATCAAGCAGGTCGCGTCGGGACGCTTCGGCGTCACACCTGAGTACCTCGCGTTCGCCGACGAGCTGCAGATCAAGATCGCGCAGGGCTCGAAGCCGGGCGAGGGCGGCCAGCTTCCCGGCCACAAGGTCAGCGCTGAGATCGCAGCGCTCCGGCACACGCAACCGGGCGTCGGGCTCATCTCGCCGCCGCCGCACCACGACATCTACTCGATCGAGGACCTCGCGCAGCTCGTCTTCGATCTCAAGCAGGCGAATCCGCAGGCCGCGGTCTCGGTGAAGCTCGTCGCGGAGGCCGGCGTCGGTCTCGTCGCGGCGGGCGTCGTCAAGGCGCTGGCGGACGTCGTCCACCTCGCGGGCGCGGACGGCGGGACAGGCGCGAGCCCGCTGTCGTCGATCAAGCACGCCGGCGCGCCGTGGGAGCTCGGGCTCGCGGAAACCCAGCGCGCGCTGGTCGAAAGCGGGCTCCGCCAACGCGTGCGGCTACGCGCGGACGGCGGCTTGAAGACGGGGCGCGACGTCGTCGTCGCGGCGTTGCTCGGCGCCGACGAGGTGTCGTTCGGAACGGCAGTGCTCCTCGCAGAGGGATGCCTGATGGTGCGGTCGTGCCACCTCGACACGTGTCCCGTCGGGATCGCGACGCAACGGCCCGAGCTGCGCGCGAAGTTCGCCGGCACTCCCGAGTCGATCGAGACGTACCTCCTCTTCGTCGCCGAGGAAGTCCGGCGGCTGCTCGCGCGGCTCGGACTGTGCACGTTCGCGGAGGCGGTCGGCCGTTCGGATCTCCTCGTCGCGCGCGAGATCACCGAGCGGCGCGCGTCGTCGCTCGACGTCTCGACGCTGCTACGAACCTCGCCCGGCTCGTTCACTTACGAGCCACAGCTCCGTGCGGACGGCGGCGAGCTCGGCGAACGGCTCGCATGCGACGCCGGCGCTGCACTGGACGAGGCGCGAATCGTCGACCTTCGCTACCGCATCACGAACCGCGACCGAGCCGTCGGCGCGCGCCTGGGAGGCGAGATCGCGAGACGCTACGGAACGGCATCACCGCCCGGACGCGTCCGCGCACGCTTCGAAGGGTCCGCCGGCCAGAGCTTCGGCGCGTTCCTCAGCGCAGGCGTCGAGCTCGAGCTCGTCGGCGAGGCGAACGACGGCGTCGGCAAGGGAATGGGCGGTGGACGCATCGCCGTTCTGCCGCCGCCGAACGACATCGGCGACGCGGTGCTGCTCGGCAACGCCGTGCTCTACGGCGCCACGGGCGGCGAGCTCTTCTGCGCCGGACGCGCGGGCGAGAGATTCGCCGTCCGGAACTCGGGCGCCGTCGCCGTCGTCGAAGGCGCGGGCGACCACGCGTGCGAGTACATGACCGGAGGCGCAGTCGTCGTCCTCGGAGAGGTCGGACTCAACGTCGGCGCCGGCATGAGCGGCGGCGAGCTCTACGTCTTCGACCCGGACGGACGGCTCCCGCTCCGTCTGAACACCGAGCTCGTCGTCGCCGAACGAAGAGCGACCGCACGTCTGCGCGAGCTGCTCGAGCTCCACCTGCGGCACACGGGATCGCCGCGGGCAAGCGCAGTGCTCGAGCGCTGGGACGAACACGGCGGCGCATTCTGGCGCGTCGTACCCCGCGACGACGTTGCAGTGCACGAGCCGATCGCAGAAGAAGCCGCGGCCGGCTAGTCCTCGCCTTCCCAGTAGTCCAGCTCCGGCCCCGGGCGACTGAAGATGATTCGCTCGCCGTTCACACTCCGTGCGCCGACCTTGCCGGTGTCGAGGTACTCGACGATGTCCGGCTTGATCAACGTCGAAAGCATCACGACGCGGGTCGGCGAGTCGGTGTCGTTGCGAATCTGGTGCGCACCTGACTTGCCGCGCGGGAAGCAGACCACGTCACCCTCCTTCAGCACCTGCTCGTCGTCGTGCGTCCGCAGCGTCGGTTGTCCGCGTAGGACGATCACCCACTCCTCGTTCGCGTGATGCGTGTGGTGCGGCCAGAGGCGGTTGCCCGGCTCGACCTCGAACATGCCCGCGCCGATCAGCTCGCCGCCGACGTGCTCACCGACGAATGCCCCCTTGATTCGCCAGCCCTCGCGGTCCCTCGTGTCGTCCCATTCGTCGCCGTAGATGTTGAAGATCTTCATGGCGGCGAGACTACCCGGTGTTGCGCAGCGCAGCGGCGATGCCCGCGATCGTGCGCAAGAGCGGTCGTCGGGCCTGCTCGTCACCGCTGCGGAAGCGTCTCAACAAGTCGACCTGCAGGGCATTGAGTGGATCGACGTACGGATTCCGCAAGCGGATCGAGCGTTGTAAAACCGGCTGCCGGTCGAGGAGCTCCTGCGACTCCGTAATCTCGAGCACCGCGGCTGTCGTGCGCTCGTGCTCGGCGCGGATCGGCTCCCAAAGCCGGTCGTCGCCGACGAGCTCCAGGTATCCCTCGGCGATCTCGATGCTCGACTTCGCGAGCGTCATCTCGAGGTTCTCGACCAGCGTGCGGAAGAACGTCCACTCGCGCGCGAGGCTCCGCACGTCTTCGAGCTCGGCCGCCTCGAAGGCTGTGCCACATCCGAACCAGGCGGGAAGCAGACAGCGGTTCTGCGTCCACGAGAACACCCACGGAATCGCACGGAGCGATCCGACGAAGTCCGCCTCCGCGCCCGGTCTGCGCACCGGACGCGAGGCGATCTCGAGCAACGCGAGCTCCTCCACAGGCGTGAACTCGCGGAAGAAGCCTGCGAAGCCGTCGTCCTCCCAGACGAGCGCGCAATATGCGTCGTGCGCCCGCGCCGAAAGGAGTGAGAGCGTCTCGCTCGCACCTTCCGGCGGGGCCGCCTGCGCGACGTCGGGGAACGCAGAGAGCAGCGTTGCGGCGAGCGCGGCTTCGAGGTTGGCGTACGCGAGTCCGGGGAGACCGTACTTGAAGGAGATCGTCTCGCCCTGCTCCGTGATCTTCAGCCTTGCCGGCGGATGTCCGGGCGGGGTCGCGAGGATCGCCGCGTACGTCGGGCCGCCGCCGCGGCCCGCGCTTCCCCCTCGCCCGTGGAAGATCGTCAGCTCGATCCCACGCCGTTCCGCCAGAGCCGCGAGCGCCTGTTGCGCGCGAAAAATCTCCCACTGCGCGGTCAGGTAGCCGCCGTCCTTGCCCGAGTCGGAGTAGCCGACCATCACCTCGAGCCTCCCGCCCGCGGCAACCTTTGGGTCGTCGAGCAACTCGTCGACGATCGCCTCGGCACGGCGCAGGTCTTCGATCGTCTCGAACAGCGGCACGACCGACAGCGCTTCGTCGGTCGAGTCGAACACGCCGAGAACGTCCGCGGCGCTGCTCGTTCCGGACACGATCACCGTGTCGACCGCGCACGGCCCGTGCCGACGGCGAACACCGCGAACGGCCGCGAGCGCGGCACGCGCCCGATCACTTCGAACCTCGGCGGCGTGCAGACGGACGTCGAGCTTCGCCACGTGGAA
>VAYM01000068.1 GCA_005884945.1 Actinomycetota bacterium
CGGCTCGTTCACCGACCCCGGCGCAAACGACGGCCCGTGGGCGGTCGACGTCAACTGGGGCGACGGAACGGCTCACACGACGTTCACCCAGAACACGAGAGGGTCGCTCGGCTCGCAGAGCCACACCTACGCCGACAACGGGACCGGCCCTTACACGGTGACTGTCAAGGTGACCGACAAGGACAACGGCTCGGGCCAGGCCACCTTTACGGTGGCGGTCGCGAACGTCGCTCCGACGATTACCGCCTTCAGCGGCAGCGGCGGGAGTCTCATTGGGCTCAGCGGACCGCTGACGTTCGTGCCGACGACGTTCACCGGATCATTCACCGATCCGGGGACGCTCGACAATGGGACGATCGATTGGGCTTGGGACAGCATTTCGGATCCGTCCGCCCACCAGACGTATCCAGCAAGTCAACGCTCGTTCTCGCAAACGCATCAGTACACGACGGCTGGGTGTAACCACACGGCGACCGTGACGGTCACGGACAAGGACAGCGGTTCCGCGACGCAGAGCACGACCGTCGGCGTCGGCACCGGCGCGTTCCTACCGCCGATGACGAACCAGCCGGTGACCAACAAGCTCAAGAACGGACAGGTGCTGCCGGTGAAGATCCAGATCACCGACTGCGGCGGCGCAGGCATGAACACACTTACGCCCGCGATCCGGCTCGTCGCAGGAGACCAGACGTCGGTACCGGATGACAGTGCCGTGTCGATCACGCCGACGTCCTCTTCGGCCGCCGACACGACGGGTGTCATGCGCTCGAGCGGTAGCGACGGTTCGTACATCTACAACATGAACGTCAGCATTCCGCTCAACAGCGATTACACGGTCATCATCTATCCGTTCTGGACAAGCGGGACCGCGTCCGGGCCGAGCCTTCGCCATGTCATTCAGGCGACGAAGTAATAGCAGGCAGTGAAGTAGGAAAACGGCTTCATCCGAACAACTGAGGGGAGCGCCGTCAAAAGCGCTCCCCTCAATCGTTTTCAAGACTCAAACCACTCAGACCACACTCTTGGACACAAACGGCGCACGTCACCTTCAGAAACGACTCGAGGCCCACGAGCACTGGCGTCAGGCTGACGCGGTGCTCGACGGGCGACAGCCCTCGACCGATCCTGACGTCCTCGACCTCGAGGAGATCGGCGACGGCGTTCGGATGTACGCGCGCGACCTCGTTCGCACCAGCGTCGAGGGACGGCCCGCGCACGTTTCGACCCGCATGACGAAGACGCTCGTCGACGGCTGCTGGGAGACCTCCCACGTGCACGAGGACATCGAGTACCTCGACGGGAACGGCACGCCACAAAAAGGGTCAGACCGGAAGGTCTGACCCTTGGTCTGACCCTTGGCTCCCTACGCCGTCTCGAGCAGCTTCACGGCATCGCGCCGCGAGCCCACTCGCAGCTTCTTCAACACTGCGCTGATGTGTCGGCGCACCGTGATCTCCGAGATCAAGAGCCGGCCCGCGATCTCGCGCGTCGAAAGTCCGTCGCACATCAGGTCGAGGACCTCCCACTCCCGCGTCGTCAGCTCGACGCCCGGCCGGCCGCGCAGCGCGACCTGGCGCCGGCCCAGACGCTCGCGCAGGCGATCCGCCAGCACCGGCGTCAGCGCGCGTGGAATCGCCAGCTCGCCGCGCATGACCGCGCGAACGGCTTCGGGAAGTCCGGCCGGCGTCATGTCCGTGACCAGGTAGCCGACGGCGCCGACACGAACGGCGTCGACGAGCTCCTCCTCGTCCGCCGCCGAGGTCAGGACGATCACCGCGGTGTCGGGATGCTCGGCGACGATCGCGGCGGCGGCGCGCAGCCCGCCTCCCGGAAGGTCGACGCTGATGAGGCAGACGTCGCTGCCGGGCACCTCCTCGACGACGGCGTCGGCGCTTTCGGCCTCCGCGGCGACGGCGATTCCGCCGGCCTCGAGCGCCATTCGCAACCCCTGCCGCGTCGCCACGTCGCTCTCGCCCAGCACGACTCGCGGAGCGCTCTTGCGCTGCCGTGTCGAAACCGCAGACTTTCCGTCGGTCGCGTTCAAATGCTCACCGCGTCTTCGGCGCTCCCGCGTCCGTCCCTGCCGCATGCTTCGAACCTACGCGGAGGCCGCGCGCGCGTCAGTCGAGCGCATGACACGGGTTGTGTAAAGCTCGTGACAGAGTCGAGCGTCCGCCGCAGTGGAACCCTCCTCCTTCATCCCTCGTGGCCGTAGTCCAATCATCTTCCTCCGGAGCTCGCTCTTCATCACCCATTCGAGGGAGAGGAAAGCGACCGGGGCCGGTGTTATGTTCAGTGGACTGTTCTGCGGAAGGGAGTTAGCGGCGTGCGGGTTCTGATTGCGGACGATCATCGCCTCATGGTCGACGGCACGAAGCGTGCGCTCGAAGAGGCGGGCGGCTTCGAGGTCGTCGGCGAAGCTTCGAACGGGGCTCAGGTCCTCCCGCTCGTCAAGCGGCTGAAGCCGGATCTCGTCCTGCTCGACCTGCGGATGCCGCAGATGGACGGGCTCACGTGTCTGACGAAGCTCAAGGAGCAGCATCCGGATGTGAAGGTCGCGATCCTGTCGGTCTCGCAGGACCCCGACGTGATCCAGACGGTTCTGAACCGCGGCGCGAACGCCTACATCGTCAAGACGGTGAACCCGGTCGACCTGCCGGCTGCGCTACGGCAGGCGGTCGAAGGGACCGTGTTCACGGCGATCGGCGTCACCGGCGACGCGGGCGAGACGGCGGCGAAGGAGGCGGGTCTCACCGAGCGTGAGCTCGTGATCCTGCGCGCGGTCGCGCGCGGTCTGTCGAACGAGGCGATCGCGAAGGAGCTGTGGGTCGCCGA
>VAYM01000165.1 GCA_005884945.1 Actinomycetota bacterium
GCATCAGGTGGCCGCCGGGCTGCCAGACCCTCATCGCGCGCACCTTCTTTCATGTACACGCGTACGCGCGCGCGTCCCCACCCGGGAGGGGACCGCCGCCGCCCGCCACCCGCTGCCGACGATACCGAAGAAAACCGCACAGGTCTGCGCCGATTGCGTGCCGAGTTGCGCGACGGTCACGACGCCGCTTCCAGCGCTTCGGCATCCGCACCGGCACGCGCCTCGACCGCATCGGCGAACTGCCGCTCGAGCAACCCGTGCTCGTAGATATCGCGGTACACGGAGCTCGTCTCGAGCAGCTCGTCGTGCGTTCCACGCGCGGAGATTCGACCGCCGTCGAGAACGACGATCTCGTCCGCGAGCGCAATCGTCGAGAGCCTGTGCGCAATGATCAACGTCGTGCGTCCGCGCTTCGCCTCGCGGAGCCCGAGCCTGATCCGAGCCTCCGTCGTCGCGTCGACGGAGGCTGTCGCATCGTCGAGGATGAGGATCCGCGGATCGACGGCGAGCGCACGTGCGATCGCGAGGCGCTGGCGTTGCCCGCCCGATAGCGTGATTCCGCGCTCGCCGATGACCGTGTCGTAGCCCTTCGGAAGCCGCTCGATGAACTCGTGCGCCTGCGCGAGCCGCGCTGCATGCACGACCTCCTCGTCGGTGATGTCCGCGCGGCCGAAGGCGATGTTCTCGCGCACGGTGGTCGAGAAGAGGAACGGATCCTGCGAAATGACGCCGATCGCGCGGCGAAGCGAGATGAGCCGGACCTCACGGACGTCAACGCCGTCGACCGTGACGCGCCCCGCACTGACGTCGTAGAAGCGCGGCACGAGCGAGGTCAGCGTCGTCTTGCCCGAGCCGGTGTGGCCGATCAGGGCGATCGTCCGACCGGGCGGCACGTCGAAGTCGATGTCCGTGAGCACGGGATGGCCGTCGAGGTACTCGAAACCGACGCGCTCGAACCGCAGCGCCCCGCCACCGGGCGGAAGCTCGGCCGCGCTCGGACGATCGGCGATCTCCTCCGGCTCGTCCATGATCTGGAAGATGCGCTCGCCCGAAGCCGTCGCGCGCTGCGCCTGTCCGATCCACATCCCGAGCGAGCGAAGCGGCATCACGAGCATCCCGAGATAGAGGTTGAACGCGACGAAGCCGCCGACCGACAGCTCGCCGCGCGTCACCATCCGCGCGCCGACGAGCAGCACCGCGGCCTGCGCGAGCATCGGGATCCACGAGATCAGCGGGACGTAGAGGGCGCGCTGGCGGTTCGCGCGAATCGTCTGGTCGAAGACGGACTCCGACCGCTCCTCGAACTTCCGCTGCTCCTGCGGCTCCTGGGCGAACGACTTGACGACGTGAACGCCGACGATGTTCTCTTCCGCGACCGTGGCGACGTCCGCGAGCTTCTGCTGCACCTCTCGCAACGTCGGATGCGCGACGTGGCTGTAGCGGTACGCGACGACGACGAGCGCCGGGGTGATCGCAAGCGCGATGAGCGCGAGCTTCCACTCGAACACGAACAACACCGCCGTGACGGAGACGACGGTGAGGACGTTCTGGAAGAAGAAGATCAGCCCGTACCCGAGGAAGAACCGCACGCCCTGCAGGTCGACGGTCGCGCGGGACATCAGCTGTCCCGTCTGGTGGCGGTCGTAGAAGCCGAACGACAGTCTCACGAGGTGGGCATAGAGCCCCTGCCGCATATCCATTTCGACCGCGAGCGCCTGCTTCCCGGAGATCAGCCGACGCCCGGCCATCAGGACTGCGCGCGCGGCGCCCAGGCCCACAATCGCCCAGACGGAGAGCCAGAGCTTGTGCGAGTCATGCGGCGTGAGCGCGCTATCGATGACGTGCTTCGTCACCCAGATCAGCGCGATCTGCGCGGCCTGAGACCCGACGGCGAGGACGATCGAGACCGCGAGCGAGAGCTTGTACGGCCTCAGAAAGCCGAGTAGCCGGACAAACGTGTGCCGATACGGGACCGCGCTCACCCTCGAAATCTAGCCGCCGTCCAGTCGTCTGAGCTCCGTCCGCACGAGCTTCGCGGCCGCGGCGGTCAGCTCGCGGTTCGCCGGCAGGTTGAGCCAGCTGCTCGCACCGGACGGGTGGGGTAGCGGCACGACGGTCGCGCCGTCCAGCTCGAAGCGGCGGCCGATGCACGACACGAGCCCTTTCATCCCGAGCAGACGTTGGATCGCGAGTCCGCCGACGGGGACGATGAGGCGCGGACGGAGGATGCGCAGCTCCCACTCGCTCCAGAACGCACACAGCTCCTGCTCGCGCGGCGCCGGCGTCCGGTCGCCTCGACCCGAGGGCGCTCGTCCCGGATAGCACCGCGTCACCGAGGCGCAGTAGAAGGCGGCGTAGAACTCGTCCTCGTCCATCTCGAGCCAGCGCCGAAGCGTCCGGCCCGCACGCCCGCGCCAGGGCCGCCGCTCCTCGCCCTCGACGAGCCCCGGCGCCTGTCCGTACATGTACGCCCTCTGGTCGAACCGCTCGTTGCGGACGGGCCACGACTCGAGCGGGAAGCCCGCTTCGACGCACGCGCGACACGCGCGCAGGTCGCGCTGCAACGAGGCGAGCGACCGATACGACGAACGTCGTCGCGTCACACCGCGCCTAGAGTACGTCCGTGCAGCTGCCGCTCGAGTCGGTGCCGAACTTCTCGGAGGGGCGCGAACGCAGCACGATCGAGGCGCTGACGTCGGCGCTCGGTGCGCACGCACAGGTCCTGGACGTGCACGCCGACGAGGATCACAACCGTTCCGTCTACACGCTCGTCGGGGACGACGACGCAGTCGTCGATGCGCTCGTCGCCGGAATCGCGTGCGCGCGCGAGCGGATCGACCTGCGCCGACACGAAGGCGCGCATCCGCGCGTCGGCGCCGCGGACGTCGTACCGCTCGTCCCGTTGCGCCCGGACGATCGCGACCGGGCGGGCGCGGCTGCGCTTCGCGTCGCGGAGCGAGTGGGTCAGGAGCTCGCTCTGCCCGTGTTCCTCTACGGCGACCTCGCGCCGGAGCGAGGCCCGGCGTTCTTCCGCCGCGGCGGCGTGGAGGGACTGCAGCGCCGGATCGAGAGCGGCGGCGTCATCGTCGGGGCGCGCCGTCCGCTGATCGCGTTCAACGTGAACCTCGCGACCGACGACGTCGAGGTGGCGCGCGCGATCGCGTCGGTCGTCCGAGAGAAAGGCGGCGGCTTTCCCGGAGTGCGCGCGCTCGGGCTCGCGTTGCCTCGCGCCGGCCATGCACAGGTGAGCATGAACGTCGAGGACTACGAGGCTGCCGCGCTGCACGACATCCTCGCGCGCGTCGAGGCGGAGGCGGCTGCGCATCGCGTCGACGTAGCGGGTTCAGAGCTCGTCGGCCTGATGCCGGCAGCTGCGGCGGCCGCCGCGGCGGGAGCGATGCTCAGGATCGACGGCTTCGCGCCGTCGCGTCTGCTCGAGCTTCGATTGCTCGAACGCTGATCGCACCCGCGAAGCCGACGAGCGGGATCGCGATTGCCGCTCCGGCGAACACGGCCCGCGGCGAGAGGAAGACGAAAAGGGGCGCGATCAGGAGGAGCCCGGTCGCGTGCGCGCCGCGGTGCACGAGCGACACCAAGCCCATGACGCGGCCGAGTGTCTCATCGGGGATCTGCTCCTGCGCCGCGGAATTCACGAGCACGCGCGCGGAGCTCTGCCCGCAGCCGTCGCACGCAGCACCTGCCAGCGCAGGTGCGAGCGACCGCGTGACTGCGAAGAGCCCATACCCGGGCAGGTAGGCGGACCAGGACGCGAAGCTCGCCCGCTCCTTCCGGCGCACGTGCACGCGGGTCAGCAGCACGCCGACGATCACGGACCCGACCGCGTACGCGGCCGCAATCAACGAGAAGCTTCCCGCGCCACGGTGCAGCGACTCGCGAACGAGCTGCGGCACGCCGACGATCCACGTCCCGGAAGAGATCGTCACGCCGACGCCGAGCGTCGCGATCGCGACCGCGAGCGCCGGTCGCGGCCGGAGCGCGGCGAAGCCTTCGCGCATGCGCGGAGCATCGCCTCCGGCGCGTTCGCGATCCGCGACACGGACGCCGCTCAGCAGGAGCGCCGAGGCGACGAAGGAGAGCGCGTTCACGGCGAAGAACGCGCTGACCGGCAGGAAGAGCAGCAACGCGGCTGCGATCCCCCAACCGCCCACGGACAGCGCCTGGGCCGTGGCGTTGACGAGCCCGTTCGCGGCCTGGACGTTCCGCCGTTCGACGACCATCGGGAGCAGGGCTCCGTACGCCGGCTCGAAGTAGCTCGTCGCAGCTTCGAGGGTGAAAGCGGCGACGACGAGTCCCCCGATCGGCAGATGGTGCGCGAGCCCCGCGATCGCGACGGGAACGAGCACGAGCGCGCGAGCGAGGTCGGCGCCGACCATTGTTCGCCTCCGGTCGAGCCGGTCGGCGATCAGGCCGCCGTGGAACCCGAAGACGAGCGCGGGAATGCTGTCGGCGAGCCGAACGGCGAGCACTCCGAGCGGCCCGGCCGTGACGAGCGCGACCCACATGAGCGCGATGTAGTGGAAGGAGTCGCCGAGCACGCTGATCGCGATCGCCGCGTAGACGCGACGGAAATCGCGGCGCCGCAGCAACGCGCGGGTGCGCTCGCGCTCGGGCAGCACTGGTGGCTCGAGCTCGGTTTCGACGGTGGTGATCGGGTCGGCGATGCGCCGATTCTCCGTGACTGCCGGGCTAGACTGGCCGCACATGGCGCAGGCGACCGCGATCCGCCTGACCGGAGACGACCTTCGCGTCGCGGACGTCTGGACGGTCGCCGTCGAGCGGGCACGCGCCGAGCTCAGTGACTCGTCGCGCGACCGGATGCGCGCTGCCCGCGACCTCGTCGAGCGGACGGCGCACGGTGCGCGCGAGCACACCTACGGCGTCAACACGGGGTTCGGGCGGTTCGTCTCGCGCTCGATCCCGGAGGAGCTCACCGAGGAGCTGCAGGTCCGGCTGCTGCGCAGTCACGCGTGCGGCGTCGGGGAGCCATATCCGGACGAGATCGTCCGCGCGGCGATGCTGCTCCGGGCGAACGCGCTCGCGAAAGGGACGTCCGGCGCGACCGTCGAGCTCGTCGAGTCGCTGCTCGGTTGTCTGAACGCGGGGATCGTCCCACATGTTCCGAGCCGCGGCTCGGTCGGCGCGAGCGGTGACCTCGCGCCGCTCGCGCACCTCGCGCTGCCGCTGATCGGCGAAGGGCGGGCGTGGTACGACGGCGAGCTCGTGAGCGGCGCCGACGCGCTGTCTGCGGTGGGGCTGGAGCCGATCCGGCTCGCTGCGAAGGAAGGGCTGTCGCTCGTCAACGGCACGCAGTTCATGGCCGCGCTCGGCGCGCTCGGTCTCGTGCGCGCCCGGCGCCTCGCAGAGGCCGCGGACATCGCGTGCGCGCAGTCGCTCGAGGCGCTGCAGGGCTCGCGCACGAGCTTCATTCCGCAGATCCACACCCTTCGTCCGCTCCGCGGGCAGGCGGATTCGGCGGCGAACGTCCTGCGTCTGCTCGAAGGATCGGCGATCAACGAGGCGCACAAGTGGTGCGACAAGGTGCAGGACGCGTACTCCCTCCGCTGCGCGCCGCAGGTGCACGGGGCGGCCCGCGATCTCCTCGACTACGTCGACTACACCGTGTCGGTGGAGCTGAACGCGGCGACGGACAATCCGCTCGTGCTCGTCGAACAGGAGACGCTCGTCTCGAACGGGAACTTCCACGGGCAGCCGCTCGCGTTCGCTCTCGACGCGCTCGCGATGGCGGTCTCGGAGTTGGCGAACATCTCCGAGCGCCGACTCGAGCGTCTCGTCAATCCGAATCTCTCGGACGGGCTGCCCGCGTTCCTGACGAGTGACGGCGGGTTGAACTCCGGCTTCATGATTCCGCAGTACGTGGCCGCGTCGCTCGTGAGCGAGAACAAGAGCCTTTGTCATCCGGCGAGCGTCGACTCGATCCCGACGAGCGCGGGCCAGGAGGATCACGTCTCGATGGGGAACGCCGCCGGTCTGAAAGCGTGGCAGGTGCTCGCGAACGCGGAGCGCGCGCTCGCGATCGAGTTGCTCGCCGGCGCGCAGGCGGTCGAGTTCCTTGCGCCTCTGCAACCGGGGGTCGGCGTCGCTGCGACGCGTGCGCAGGTGCGGACGATCTCCCCACGCCTCGACGACGACCGTCCGCTCGCCGGCGACATCGAGGACGTCGCCGGTGCGATTCGCGAGGGATCGCTCGTGGGCGCCGTCGAAGCCGAGATCGGCGAGCTCGCGTGAGCACGACGCGCCCGCTCGCGGCGACTGTCGACGCATTGTGCGGCGACCTCGGTTCGATCCGCGCGCCGCGCGGGACCGAGCTGAACGCGCGGTCGTGGTCGACCGAGGCTCCGTTGCGGATGCTGCTCAACAACCTCGATCCCGAGGTCGCCGAACGGCCGCGCGACCTCGTCGTGTACGGCGGATCCGGCAAGGCCGCGCGCAATCCGGAAGCGCTGCGCGCGATCGTCGCGTCGCTCCTGGAGCTGGGCGACGACGAGACGCTGCTCGTCCAGAGCGGCAAGCCCGTCGGTGTGTTCCGCACGCATGCATCTGCGCCGCGCGTGCTGATCGCGAATTCGTTGCTCGTCCCGCGCTGGGCGACCTGGGACGAGTTCCGGCGGCTCGAAGCCGAAGGGCTGACGATGTTCGGGCAGATGACGGCCGGTTCGTGGATCTACATCGGCTCGCAGGGGATCTTGCAGGGCACCTACCAGACGTTCGCGGCCGCCGGCGAGAAGCACTTCGGCACGCCCGACCTGCGGGGGCGCACGATCCTGACCGCGGGCCTCGGCGGGATGGGAGGCGCGCAGCCGCTCGCCGGGACGATGGGCGGTGCGGCGATCCTCTGCGTCGAGGTCGACTCGTCGCGGATCGAGCGGCGCCTCGCGACGCGCTACCTCGACGAGGCAAGCGATTCGGTCGACGATGCGCTCGCGCGCGTGCGCCGTGCGGCGGGCGAGGGCCGTCCGCGGTCTGTAGGTCTGCTCGGGAACGCCGCGGACATCGTGCCGGAGCTCGCACGCCGCGGCGAGTCGTTCGATCTCGTCACGGATCAGACCGCTGCACACGACCCGCTGAACGGTTACGTCCCGTCGGGGTTGTCCGTCGCGGACGCGGCCGAGCTTCGCGCGTCCGATCCTGACGAGTACGTGCGCCGTGCCCGTGAGTCGATCGTCCGCCATGTCGAAGGGATGCTCGAGTTCGTCCGACGCGGCAGTTATGTTTTCGATTATGGCAACAACCTCAGAGGTGAGGCCCGTGAAGGTGGGCTAGAGGAGGCGTTCTCATACCCGGGCTTCGTCCCGGCCTATATCCGGCCGCTCTTCTGTCGCGGCGTCGGACCGTTCAGGTGGGCTGCACTGTCCGGTGACGCCGCCGACATCGCCGCGATCGACCGAGTGCTGAAGGAGTTGTTCCCCGACGATCCGCTTCTGCAGCGCTGGCTCGAGCTCGCGCCGGAGCGTGTTGCCTTCCAGGGCCTGCCGGCGCGGATCTGCTGGCTCGGATTCGGCGACCGCGCAAAGGCCGGCCTCGCGATCAATGACCTCGTCCGCTCGGGCGAGCTGAAGGCGCCCGTCGTGATCGGCCGCGATCATCTCGACAGCGGCTCCGTCGCCTCGCCGTTCCGGGAGACGGAGGCGATGCGGGACGGCTCCGACGCGATCGCGGACTGGCCCGTGCTGAACGCGCTGCTGAACGTCGCCGCGGGCGCGACGTGGGTGAGCGTCCACCACGGCGGCGGGGTCGGCATCGGCAACGCAATCCACGCGGGCATGGTCGTGGTCGCCGACGGCACCGACGAGATGGCGGACCGGCTCGAGCGCGTGCTGACGACCGATCCGGGCACCGGCGTCCTCCGTCACGCGGACGCGGGCTACGAAGAGGCGCTGGCAGCGGCCGCAGTGCACGACCTGCAGGTGCCGATGCGACGACTCGCGTCGGAGGAATGACGTCCAACGGCGGTTCCGCCCGCCTGCTCGTCCGCGACCTCGCACAGCTCGTGACGCCAGCCGGCCGCGGTGCGCCTCTTCGTGGCGCGGACCTCGGGCGCGTCGACGTAGTCGAGGACGCGTTCCTGCTGTGCGACGACGGCGTCGTCGCGCGAACCGGACGCATGCGCGAGCTCGATCGCGTCGAAGGCGACACGGTCGAGATCGACGGGCGTGGTCTGTGCGCGATCCCGGGCCTCGTCGACTGTCACACGCACGCGTGCTTCGCCGGCGACCGCGTCGACGAGTTCGCGCTGCGAGCGAGCGGTGCGAGCTACGAGGAGCTGCATGCGCACGGCGGCGGAATCATGTCGACCGTCCGTGCGACGCGCGCGGCCTCGGAGGAGGAGCTGCTCGACATCGTCGGTCGCCACCGCGAATGGATGTTGCGTGCCGGAACGACGACGTTCGAGGGGAAGTCCGGCTACGGGCTCGATCTCGACACCGAGCTCGCCTCGCTCCGCGCGGTCCGGGCCGCGGGCGGCGTCGCGACGTGGCTCGGAGCGCACGCGGTTCCGCCGGAGTTCGACGACGCGGATTCGTACCTCGACTTCGCGCTCGCCGACGTACTGCCGCACGCGGCCGAGGTGGCCGAAGCCGCCGACGTCTTCGTCGAGCGCGGCGCGTTCGACGTCATGGAGGCGCGCCGGTATCTCGAGGCGTGCCGCGGAGCCGGCTTGGCGCTCCGCCTGCACGGCGACCAGTTCACCGAGCAAGGAGCCGTCGAGCTCGCCGTCGACCTCGGCGCGCGCTCGATCGACCACCTCGAGGCGACCGGCGAGAACGGCGTGCGCTCGCTCGCGGCGAGCGACGTCACCGGCGTGCTCCTCCCTGCGAGCGCGCTCTTCCTCGGCCGGCCGATGCCGCCCGCCCGCGCGCTCGTCGACGGCGGTGCGGCCGTCGCGCTCGCGACCGACTTCAACCCGGGCAGCGCCTTCTGCGAGAGCCTCCCGCTCGTCTGCTCGCTCGCCGCGACCCAGCTCGAGCTGTCGCCTGCGGAGGCGCTCGGCGCCTGCACCGTCAACGCGGCCCACGTCCTGGGCCGCGCCGACCGCGTCGGTCGGCTCGAGCCCGGATACGCGGCCGACGTCGTCCTCCTGGATGCCCCCGACTGGCGGTATCTCGCGTATCACCTCGGCGCGGACGTGGTCGCCGGGACGATCGTCCGCGGCGTCGCAGGAGAGCTACGCTAGACGGCGATGCCGACGCGGAAGCAACGGCGCCGCCAGCAGAAAGAACGGCGCCACGAGTGGGAGTACGTCTACGTCGACGACGAGGGGAACGAGGTCGAGATCGATCCCGACGAGGTCGCAGCGCAGAAACCGGTACGCGCCGCGAAAGCCGACGCGGCCGCGCGCCGCAACGGCAAGGCGCAGAGCAGGCGCCAAACGCCGCGGAAAGCTCCGCAGCCGCCGTCGTGGCGACGCGCGATCAAGCGTGCGGCGATCCTCGGCGTCTTCTTCGTCGTCGTGTTCGGGTTTGTGCTGCGCGGGAAGAACGGGAGCATCCCTGCGGCGGTGGGAGTCGGTCTCATCTACGCCGTTGCGTTCGTCCCGATGCAGTACCTGATCGACCGCTTCACGTACCGCGTCTATCTCCGGCGCCAGGCGGCGTCGCCGAAGCCGCGCTAGCCGCTCCGGTCGCCGCGATAGTGGCCCGCGCCGGGCCACGGCGCGAGCACGAGCAAGATCCGCGCGCCGTCCCTCGTCGAGATCGACCGGCGCTCGTCCGCGTCGAACGAGAAGAAACAACCGGTCCCGCCCTGGACCGACTCCCCGCCGCTCTCGACACGGATCGAACCGTCGACGACCGCGACGAGCGCGCGCTCCTTCACCTGGTGGTCGCCGAGCTCCTGGCCGGGGTCGAGCGCGATCAGCACCGCGCGCGCAGCTGCATCGGACCGCAAGACGACGGGCGAGCGACTTCCGCCCGGCGCGTCGATCTCGCGCAGGTTCCAGCTCTGCACCGACGCGATCCTAAACGAGCACGTCGAAGTAGACTCACGAGCCCGTGAGCCTCGCCGTCGAACGCTACGAGCTCGGTTTCATCGGGACGAACTCGTACATCGTCCGCGCCGCGACCGACGCGCACACCGCCGTCGTGATCGACCCCGTCGATGCGGAACGCCTGCAGGCCGAGCTGAAACGCCTAGACGCGACATGCGAGGCGATCCTGATCACACACGGCCACTGGGACCACCTCACGGGTGTCGCCGGCCTCGCCGAAGCGACAGGTGCGCCCGTCCACATCGCCGCCGAAGAGCGGATTCTGCTCGAGGACGCCGCGCAGTGGGCGCCCGAGTTCGCGCGGATCCGCCCGTACACGCCGGACGTGTTGCTCGACGGGGACGAGACGCTCGAGCTCGCGGCCATCACGTTCGAGACGCTGCGCGTCCCCGGCCACTCGCCCGCGCACCTCGCGTACTACGCCGACGGCTGCCTCTTCTCCGGGGATGTCCTCTTCGCGGGCTCCGTCGGACGGACCGATATTCCCGGCGCGAGCTGGGAGCAGCTCGTCGAGTCGATCCGCATGCTCTCCGAGCGCTTCCCGCCGGAGACGACGGTCTCTCCCGGCCACGGCCCGGAGACGACGCTCGGCGCCGAGCTCGCGCGCAATCCGTTTCTCGCCGAGCTCCGCGCGTGACGAAGTTCGAGGCGCCGCGCGGAACGCACGACATCCTTCCGGCCGAGCAGCCGCTGTGGCGCTGGGTGATGGGGGAGATGGAGCAGGTGTGCCGGCTCTACGGCTACCGCCGCGTCGACACGCCCGGAATCGAGGACACGGAGCTGATCGTGCGCACGTCCGGCGGCGGCTCCGACATCGTCCAGAAGGAGACGTACACGTTCGCCGACCGCGGCGGTCGTTCGCTGACGATGCGGCCGGAAGCGACGGCGCCGATCTGCCGCGCGTACCTGCAGCACGGCCTCCATCGCGAGCCGCAGCCGCAGAAGCTGTACACGATCGGACCGATGTGGCGATACGACCGCCCGCAGCGCGGGCGCTACCGCGAGCACTGGCAGCTGTCGGTCGAAGGGATCGGAACGGACGACCCTGCGATCGACGCGGAGGTCATCCAGCTGTACGCGGAGGTGCTCCGCCGATTGAACGTGACCGACTACGTCCTCGAGCTCAACTCGATCGGCGATGCGAACTGTCGACCGGTATACGTCCAAAGGCTCTCCGCGTGGCTGGACGAGCACGACGACGAGCTCGACGACGAAGCGCGCGCAAAGCGCAGGACGTCCCCGCTGCGCGTCTTCGACGTGAAGAGCGAGCGCGTGCAGGCGGTCCTCACGACAGCTCCGAAGATCGGCGACTCGCTCTGCGACGCGTGTCGGGAGCACTTCGCGAGCGTGCGTGGGTTCCTCGACGCGTACGGCGTGAGCTACGAGCTCGTGCCGACGCTCGTGCGTGGGCTCGACTACTACACGCGCACGACGTTCGAGTTCAAGGACGAGGCGATCGGCGCGAAGGACACGATCTGCGGCGGTGGACGCTACGACGGGTTAATCGAGGAGATCGGAGGCCCGCCGACGCCGGGAATCGGCTTCGGCGCCGGCATCGAGCGCCTGCTGCTCTCGATCCAGGCGCCGCCGCCTGGGCACCCGCACGTGGACGTCTTCTTCGTCTGCGAGCAGTCGGCCGACCGCGCGCACATCGTCCCGCTCCTCGCCGAGCTGAGGCGCCGGGGCCTGACGGCGGACATGGACTACGCGAACCGATCCGTGAAGGGCCAGCTGAACCAGGCAAGCCGCCTCGGCGCCGGGTGGACGGTGATCGTCGACGACAACGCGGCGACTGTCCGCGAGCAGGGCAAGGAGGACTGGCAGGCTCCGCTGGACGTACTCGT
>VAYM01000166.1 GCA_005884945.1 Actinomycetota bacterium
AGCCCTTCCACCCACACGCGAGTGCGCCGCCCGTGGCCGCGCTCGCCCTCGCCGAGCGGCTCGAGCGCGTAGATGCGATCGGCGCGCGCGTATTTGCCGAAGCCGAGGAAGACCATGCGGTTCGCATCTGCCATACGGCCACGATTATCGCCCAGCGTTCCTTCTTAGGTACACGCGCGCGCGTCCCCACCCGGGTGGGGGTGACGCACCCACCACCCACTGCGTTCGAGCTTACCGCGCTCGGACGCGCACGTCTGTGTCGGAACCGTGCCGAATCCGCACGCGGGCGCCCGGGTACGGTTGCACGGCGAGCGCTACTCGCCGACGGCCGCGCGCAGGACCTCGACGACCCGTTCTTGGTCGGCCGCGTCGATCTGCGTGAAGAACGGCAGCGCAAGCGTCCGGCTCGCGACGTTCCCTCGCGGCGTAACGCCGCCATCACGCTGTCGCGATCGAGATCCGGATCGAGCTTCACGACGTAGACGAACCACGAGCGGCGGTGCACGGCGTCGTCTGGCGGCGGCCCCTCGACCCCTCCCATTTCGAGGAGCTCGTCATACCGCGTTGCCGCCGCCGCTCGCAGCTCCAGGATGCGGTCGAGCTTCTCCAGCTGCGCGATCCCGATCGCCGCCTGCACGTCGGTCCAGCGGTAGTTGAACCCGACGCGCACGTGGTGGAACCAGCCGCCGCCTTCGCCGTACGAGCGGCCCTGGTTGCGGAGGCTCACGACCTGCCGCCACACGTCCTCGGAGTGCGTGACGACGACGCCGCCCTCCCCGGTCGTCATCTGCTTGTTCGGATAGAAGCCGAACACGGAAGACGGGCCGTGCGCGCCGATCGGCCGACCCTTGTACTCGGCGCCGAGCGCCTCCGCCGAATCCTGGATCAGCACGAGCCCGTGGCGCTCCGCGATCGCCCGCAGCTCGTCGAGCTCGCACGGATAGCCGAACATGTCGACTGCGACGATTGCGCGCGTCCGCTCCGTAATAGCCGCTTCGACCGCGGCCGGATCCATGTTCAACGTCGCCGGGTCGACGTCGGCGAAGACCGGCGTCGCTCGCTCGAGGATGAAGCAGTTCGCGGAAGCGACGAACGACAGCGGGGACGTGATCACCTCGTCGCCGGGACCGATGCCCGCGATGTGGCAGAGCATGTGCAGACCGGCGGTGCCGCTTGAGACCGCGGCCGCGTACGGCGCACCGACACGGTCGGCGAGCGCCTCCTCGAACCGCTCGATCCAGGGGCCGAGCGAGAGCCGCCCCGATCGCAGCACTTCGAGGACGAGCTCTTCCTCCCGCTCGTCGATCCACGGCCGGGAGAGAGGTATCTCCCGGACGGCTTCCGTCACGCCTCGGCGGGCGCGGGCGACACGGACGCGTACTCGAGCCAATGCGCCCACCGCTCGCTGCGGCCGCGCACCGTGTCCAGGTACGCCTTCTGGATCTCGAGCGTGACCGGCCCGGGCGGCCCGGCGACGTGGTCGTCGATCTCGCGGATCGGAGTCACCTCGGCGGCGGTGCCGCACATGAACACCTCGTCGGCGAGGTAGAGATCCGTGCGGATCAATGTCTTCTCGACGACGGGGTGACCGAGATCCTGCGCGATCTGGATGATCGTGTCGCGCGTGATGCCCGGGAGGATCGACGCAGAGAGATCCGGTGTGTAGATCGTCCCGTCGCGGACGATGAAGATGTTCTCTCCGGAGCCGTCCGCGATGAAGCCCTCGTCCGTGAGCAGGATGGCCTCGTCGTAGCCGGCCCGATTCGCCTCGGTGACCGCGAGCATCGAGTTGAGGTAGATGCCCGTCGCCTTGGCAACGTGCGGAATGACGTTCGGGCCGACGCGCCTCCACGACGACACCTTCGCGCGGATTCCGGTTCGCAGCCCTTCCTCGCCGAGATAGGTGCCCCACGGCCAGCTCATGATCACGACCTCGACGGGATTGCCCGCGGCCGACACCCCGAGCTCGCCGTACCCGTAGAACGCGATCGGCCGCAGGTAGCACTCGGGCAGGCCGTTCGCGCCGATGAGGTCGACGCACGCTGCCCGCAGCTCCGCCTTCGTGTACGGCAGCTCCATGTACAGGAGCTTCGCGGAGTTCTCGAGGCGCTGGAGATGATCGGTGAGCCGGAAGACGGCGCTGCCCTTCGTCGTCTCGTATGCGCGGATTCCCTCGAAGACCCCGGTGCCGTAGTGCAAGCCGTGCGTGCCAACGTGGATCCTTGCGTCGGCCCAGTCGATCAGCTCGCCGTTCATCCAGATCTTCTCGAGCTCGTGCATGGGCGTCTCCTCTTCGGGGGCAGGGCCGCTAAGCGGATTCTACCCGTGCCCCTGGTCGTGAACCCTTGCCGCTCACGCCTCCACGACAAGATCACCCGTTTGCGCATCGACGATCTGCAGGAGCTGCGACGGCGCGACGCCCACGACGTGACGCTCCGAGCCCGCCTCGAGCCACACCGTCGGCTCCGGCAGCAAGGAGCTGTCGAGCACGACCTTCGAGCCCGTGAACGGGAACGGCGGCACGTCCGCCGGGCTCACGGAATCGCACCCGAGCTTCCGAACGTCGACGTCACGATCGGCCGGAACGAGTGCGACCACGACCCGGCCGTCGCAGTCGAACGCCTCGACGCGGACTCCCAGCCCGGGAAGCTCGTCCTCTCCAGGCGGCAGCTCCTCGAGTCGCGCATCGGCACCGGCTGCGCGAAACACCGCGGCGATCACCTCGACGGTCGGCGGCCACACGGCTTGCAGGCTAGCGCGCAACCGATCGACCGCCGCGCGCGTTATGACAATCGGGAGACGACGATGGACAAGAACGAAGAACGGATCGCACGCACCGAAGCGCTCTTTCGCGCCGTGAACGAGCGTATCGCCGAGGCGGCACAACGCTTCGACTCGGACGATGCGGCGTTCGTCTGCGAGTGCTCGGACGAAGCGTGCACGGAGCGCGTCGACGCGTCGCTCGTCGAGTACGAGCGTGCGCGCGCGCATTCGACGCATTTCCTGATCCGGCCGGGGCACGAGGACACGCGGCTCGAGCGAGTCGTCGAGAGACGTGGGAACAAGTTCGCGATCGTCGAGAAGTTCAACAAAGCGATCGCTGGCGCCGTGCGAAGGCTCAACCCGCGCCCGAAACCGGCGTAGCGGTTACTCGAGCGAGATGAACCGCGCGTCGTCGACGTCGGCGCGCAGGCGAGCGACGAGCTCGGGCGGCGCCGGCTGGTCGATCGAGAGCGCCATCAGCGCCTTGCCGCCGCGCCGCGTGCGCGACACCGTCATGTTCGCGATGTTGATCCCCGCGTCGCCGAAGAGCGTGCCGACCCGTCCGATCACGCCGGGCACGTCGTCGTAGCGGAAGAAGACGAGCAGCGGCGAGAGCTCCATGTCGAGCTCGAAGCCGAGCGCGCTGACGAGCCATTGCCGGTTCTCGTTGCCGAGCGTCGTGCCCGCGACGCGCACCTGCTTTCCGCCCGAGATCGCCTCGACGCGGACGAGATTCGTGAAGTCCCGCGACGAGCGGCGTCGCTCCTCGCGCACCTCCACCCCGCGCTCCGCCGCGACCAGCGGCGCGTTCACGTAGTTCACCGGCTGGTCGGAGCGACCCTGGAACGCCCCGTTGAGCGCGGCGACGGTCAACAAACGCGTGTCGTACTGCGACAGGCCGCCGAAGTACGTGAACCGCAGCTCGTCGACGCGCCCTTCCGCGAGCTCCATCGCGAGTCGGCCGAGCTTCGCCGAGAGCGGGATGTACGCCCCGAGGGCCTCGAGGTCCTCCGCACCGATCACGGGGATGTTCACCGCGTTCGTGACGAGGCCCCCCTCGAGCGCGGCGACGACCTGCTCCGCGATGATGACACCCGCGCGATCCTGCGCTTCCTCCGTCGATGCCGCGAGATGCGGCGTGACCACGACGTTGTCGAGCTCGAGCAGCGGGCCCGAGTACGGCTCTGCCGAGAACACGTCGAGCGCCGCGCCGGCGACCTTACCCCGGCGCAGCGCGTCGAGCAGCGCGTCCTCGTCGACGAGCTCGCCGCGCGCGGCGTTGACGAGGTGGACGCCGTCGCGCATCTTCGCGAACGCGGACGCGTCGACCGACCGGGTCGTCTCCGGCGTCAGGGGCAGGTGGAGCGTGAGGAAGTCGGCCGTCGCGTACACCTCGTCCGGTGTCTCGAGCCGTTCGACGCCGAGCTCGCGAAAGCGCTCGGACGTGACGAACGGGTCGTACGCGACGACGCGCATGCCGAGGCCGGCCGCCCGGCGCGCGACCTGCTGTCCGATCCGCCCGAAGCCGAGCACGCCGAGCGTCTTGGCGGCGAGCTCGACGCCGCCGTACGTCTTCCGCTCCCACCGCCCCTGTTTGAGCGCCGCGTGCGCCTGCGGGATGTTGCGCGCGAGCGCGACGAGGAGGCCGATCGTGTGCTCCGCTGCGGAGACGACTGTCGACTCGGGAGCGTTGGCGACGACGATGCCGCGCCGCGTGGCGGCGTCGACGTCCACGTTGTCGACGCCCACACCTGCTCGCCCGATCACCTTCAGCTTCGTCGCACGATCGATCAGATCGCCGGTCAACTTCGTCGCCGAGCGGATCACGATCGCGTCGTAGTCGGCGATCCGGTCCGCGAGCTCGGAGTCGCCGTCGACGTCCACGTCGAACCGCTCCTGCAGCAGGCGGACGCCCGGCTCCGCGATCTCCTCCCTGACTAGAACTTTGGGCTTGCTCACACGTGGGCGCGTTCTGCGTACGCCTCGAGCGCCCGGCTGACCGCAACGCCGCGCTCGATCTCCGCGCCTGCGTCGCCGAGCGACAGCTCGAGCGCCGCGAGCGCGGTCGTGATGTCGAACACGTCGAACCAGCCGATGTGGCCGATCCGGATGATCTTTCCCTTCAGGTCGCCCTGGCCGTTCGCGAGCGTGATGCCGAACCGCTCGCGGAGCTCTGCGACGACCCGCGTCGCGTCGACGCCGTCCGGTGCCCGCAGGGCCGTGACGACGGCGGAGCGTTCCTCGTCGGGAGAGAAAAGCTCCAGCCCCATCGCCTTCGCTCCCTCTCGACACGCGCGACCGAGCCGAGCGTGACGCGCGAATGCGGCCTCGAGTCCCTCGTCCAGCAGCAGCCCCAGCGCGACGTCGAGCGCGCGGACGAGCGACACGGCCGGGGTGAACGGAGCGTCGAGCTTCGCCTGCGCAGCGCGCGTCCGTTCCCAGTCGAGGACGAATCGCGGCGACGTGGAGCGCGCGGCGGCCTCGAGCGCGGCCGGCGAGACCGACACGAACGCGAGCCCCGGCGGACACATCAGCGCCTTCTGCGACCCCGACACCACCACGTCGATCCCCCACGCGTCCGTCTCCAAAGGGACGGCGCCGAGCGAGGAGACGGCGTCGACGACCACGAGCGCGCCGGCTTCCTTCGCGACCGCCGCGAGCGCCTGCACGTCGGCGACGACACCGGTCGACGTCTCGGAGTGCACGAGGTACACCACGCCGGCGCCACCGGCCGCGAGTGCCGGTCGCAGGTCGTCGGGCTCCGGCGTCTCGCCCCAGTCGAGCCGCAGGTGGACCACGTCGGCGCCGTAGGCGCGGGTCATCGCCGCCCAGCGCTCGCCGAAGCTTCCGGCAGACACGACCAGGACGCGGTCGCCCGGCGACGTCAGGTTCGCGACGGCCGACTCGAATGCACCCGTTCCGGACGACGTGTAGAGCAGGACGTCGTGCTCCGTCCTGTACACCTCGCGCAGCCGCGCGAGGCACCGCTCGTAGATCTCGCGGAAGTCGCGACCGCGGTGGTGGACGACCGGCTCGGCGAGCGCCGCGAGGACCTCCGGCGGCACGGGCGTCGGCCCCGGCGTCATCAGGTAGCGCTTCTCCGGCACTCGGCTTGAGGTTAGCGACCCCGGTGGCCGTCGAACCAGATCCTGCTGGAACGTCGGGCGGTTGACCCAGCGCGCCGTCTTCGGCAGGAAGCCGAAGCTGATGCGCTCTCGCGTCGGCACGCCCTGACGGGCAATCGAGGCGAGGGTACCGTGGGCCCCGACTTCGAGACGATCGGCACGAACAGGACTAACTCCCCGCGGAACGGGGAGTCACACCCTCTAAACCAGCCCGTCTCGACTGCGGCACAGTCGCGAGACGCGGCGCGAACCCGGGGGGGTTCTTTGCCATGCGACAACTGCGGCCTTTCGTCTTACTCCTGCTTGCGTGCGTACTGGCGCCCGCCGGCGCGATCGCGGCATCCGCAGGGGATCCGTCGGACCCGGCTCCGACGACCGAGCCGACCCAGCCGCCCACCGCGCCTTCGCTGTCGCAGCAGCAAGTCCAGGTGCTCATCGACCGCTACCGACATCGCATCTGGCACTGGCAGCGCGTCATGGGCCGACCCGTCACGCGGACCTTGCAGGAAGCGCCGACCGATCCCCTGGCGCGGATCCGGGTCTGGAAGCAGATCGCGGCGCGCACGCAGGCCGTCGCGCAGCACCCTCCGCATGCGCGAGCGTGGGCCTGCATCCACCGTTTCGAAGGCTCGTGGACGGATCCGAACGCGCCGTACTACGGCGGACTCCAGATGGATCTCGGCTTCCAGCGGACGTACGGGCGCTATCTGCTCGCGCGCAAGGGAACGGCGAACCACTGGACACCGCTCGAGCAGATGTGGGTGGCTGAGCGCGCGCTCCGCGCCGGCCGCGGCTTCTATCCTTGGCCGAACACGGCGCGCTACTGCGGCCTCATCTAGGAGCTCGGAGCGCGCTCCCGCGACTCGACCTCGTCGGCCGACTCGTCGCGGCTGATCGGCTGGTCCGCCGCGCGGTCGCCGAGCAACTCCTCGAACAGCGCGCGGTAGTGCCGTACCGACTGGCGGAGATCCTCCGTCGACGCCTGGCCGCGCTCGTTCGACTGCGCGATTCCGTGCGCGGTGCGGTACCGCTCGACGAGATCCGGATGCTCCACGGAGATGTCCGCCGCTCGCTGCTCGAAGTCGTCCGTGGGATAGCCGCGGTCCTTCATCACCTGTTGCACGAGCGCGTCGGCTTCGATCACCGCGCCGGACGGATCGTCGACGAACCGCGTCTGCGTCACCTGCCAGCGCTGGACGTACCGCTCGCGAGCCTGCGGTGGCAGCGGCCTGAGGTCGAGCGCATCGTGGCGCTCCTGTCGATGCTGCAGCTCACGTTCGCCTGCACGTCGATCGCCCGCATGCTCGATCGTCCGGTCGTATTCGCGCCCGAATCCTTCGCGCAACCCCTTCGTTCGCCGCGCCCGTGCCACTGCCGCAAAGACGATGAGAACCGCGGCCACGACGACAATCGCGATCACGATCCAGACCCACGTCGCCATGTCTGTGCTCCTTTCCGCTCGGTTGGTGGAAACCGACGGCCTGGGGGCTCGTACCCGAAGGGTCGGAGGGGAAACCGCTACGCGTCGAGCTTCTGGCGCAGGAGCTCGTTGACGATCTTCGGGTCGGCCTTGCCCTGGGTCTCCTTCATCACCTGGCCGACGAAGAAACCGAGCACGCCCTGCTTGCCGCCGCGGTACGACGCGACCTGTGCGGGGCTCGCCTCGAGGATGCGGTCGACGAGCGGTTCCAGCTCGGCGGTGTCTGCAACAACCGTCTGAGCGAGGACCTCGTCGCTGTTGATCGCGGTCGTCACGCTCGAGGCGAACGACGCGTGGTAGGCCTCGCGCGTAATTCGGTCGCGCTGCTGGATGATCGCGACAAGCGCCCGGAAGTTCTCCCGCAACGGCTCCCGGCCGGCAAGCTCGTTCATCGCCACGCTCGCCGCCTTGGGCCAGTCGAGCCCGTGCTCCACGAGGCCTCTCGCCGTCGCCTCGTTGCCGGTCGCGACCAGCTCCAGTGCCGAGTCGAATCCGATCTCGTTGCCGAGTGAGCGGATCCGTTCCCCCGGAAGCTCGGGCAGCTCTTCCCGCAGCCGCTCGACGAGTCCGCGCGAGGGCTCGAGCGGCACGAGGTCGGGCTCCGGGAAGTAGCGGTAGTCGTCCGCTTCCTCCTTGCGCCGCCGCGCCGTCACCGTGTCGGACTTGACCTCGTAGTCGAGCGTCTGCTGCACGACTTCGCCGCCCGACTCCCAGACCTCGATCTGCCGGCGGATCTCGGCGTCGATGCCGCGGGCGATGTGGTTGAACGAGTTCATGTTCTTCAGCTCGGTGCGCGTGCGGAAACCGGTTTCGCCACGTTCGCGGACGGAGACGTTCGCATCCGCGCGCAAGGTTCCCTTCTCCATCTCTGCGTCCGAGATGCCGAGCTCGACGATCGTCTGGCGGAGCAGCTGCAGGAAGCGCTTCGCCTCCTCGGCGCTGCGAATGTCCGGCTGCGTGACGATCTCCACGAGCGGCGTGCCGCCGCGGTTGAAGTCGACGTTCGAGTGCGCGGCGCCGACGATGCGGCCCGTCGCCCCGCCGACGTGGATCGTCTTGGCCGCGTCCTCCTCGAGATGCGCCCGGATGATGCCGACCTCTGCGTCGCCGTCGGGACCGGGAACGAGCATCGCTCCGTCGATGCAGAGCGGCTCGTCGTACTGTGAGATCTGGTAGCCCTTGGGATTGTCCGGGTAGAAGTAGTTCTTGCGGTGGAAGACCGCCCGCTCGGCGATCGTGCATCCGAGCGCGAGCCCGAGCTTGATCGTCCATTCGATCGCGCGCTCGTTCGGCACCGGGAGCGCACCGGGATGCGCGAGACAGACGGGACACGTGCGCGTGTTCGGCTCTCCCCCGAACGTGTTCTCGCAGCGGCAGAACATCTTCGTCCGCGTCTTCAACTGGACGTGGATCTCCAGCCCGATGACGGGTTCCCACTCAGGCATCGAGCAGCTCCTTCGCCTTCAGCAGCGGCACCTCGATGTCGCCGCGCACCTCGATCACCGCGAGGTACTCCTCCAGCGCGCCGTGCATGCGGATCACGCAGAGCTCGCGCTCGCCGGCCTGGAGGGAGAGCTTCACCTCGTCGATCTGGACTGCACGCGAGCCGTCCAGGAGCCGCGGGCGCACGCCGAAGACGCGCTCGACGGCGAGGACGAAGTCGGCGGCGCGGTCGACGATGTGCTTCATCGCAGCCGCTCCGGCACGGTGTCGAAGCCGATCGCGCGCTCGAGCGCATGGCCGACGCGGAAAAGCGTGTTCTCCGCGAACTGGGGGCCGATCAGCTGCAGTCCAGCGTGTCGATCACGCCGAGGGCGGGACGCGGAACAGGTCGTGTTCGCGCGCCGAGCTCGAACGCAACCGTCGGCGACGTCGGGCTGAGCAGGACATCGAAGCGTTCGAACGCCGCCGCGAACTCGCGGCTGATCACGGTGCGGACCTTCTGCGCCTGCCCGTAGAACGCCTCGTAGTAGCCCGCGGAGAGCGCGTACGTTCCGAGCATGATCCGTCGCTTCGGCTCGTCGCCGAACCCCGCGTCCCGCGTGCGCGCGACCATCTCGTAGTAGTCGTTCGCATCGACACGCGGCCCGAAGCGCACACCGTCGTAGCGCGCGAGATTCGACGACGCCTCCGCCGGCGCGATCAGGTAGTAGCACGCGAGCCCGTACTCGACGGAGCGAGGCAGCTCGCACGTGTCGACGTCGGCGCCAAGCTGTGCGGCCAGGTCGATCGCCTTCTTGACGGCGGCGGCGACGCCGGGCTCGATCCCGTCGGCTTCGTTCAGCTCCTGCGGAATGCCGACGCGCAGCCCCTTCAGATCTTCAGCAGCGGGAATCTCGACCGGCGGAACGTCGACCGTCGTCGTGTCGGAAGGGTCGCGGCCGCTGATGATCCGGTAGAGCAGCGCGTTGTCGCGCACGGTCTTCGTCACTGGGCCGATCTGGTCGAGGCTCGACGCGAACGCGACGACCCCGTAGCGAGAGACGGTCCCATACGTCGGCCGCAACCCGACGTTGCCGCAGAGCGAGGACGGCTGCTTGATCGAGCCGCCGGTATCCGAGCCGAGCGCCCACGGCGCGAGCCCTGCGCTGACAGCGGCCGCGCTGCCACCGCCGGAGCCGCCGGGAACGCGGCTTGGATCCCACGGGTTGCGGCTCGGCCCGTACGCGGAGTTCTCGGTCGACGAGCCCATCGCGAACTCGTCGAGATTCGTCTTGCCGAGCAACGACAGGCCGGACGTCTTGCATCGCTCCGCGACGGTGGAGTCGTAGACCGGGACGTAGTCGTCGAGGATCTTCGAGCCCGCCGTCGTGCGGACGCCCTTCGTGCCGATGATGTCCTTCAGCGCGATCGGGATGCTCGTGGCGCCGTTCGGCGAGTCGACGAGTGTCAGGTAGCAGTGGAGCTCGGCGTCGCGCGCGTCGATCGCCTCGCGATAAGCCGCATGCAGCTCCGCGGGCGTCGCCTCCCCACGCTCGACGAGCGCGATCGCGTCCTCGGCCGTGAGTCGCAGCGTGTCGATCACGCCGAGGGCGGGACGCGGAACAGGTCGTGTTCGCGCGCGGGCGCGTTCGCGAACACGTCGTCGAGCGGGAGCGACGGGTGCGGCTCGTCGGCGCCGAGCACGTTCACGGACGAGAGCGGATGCGCCGTCGGCGGCACGTCGGCGAGGTCGAGCTCTGAGACTTTGCCGACCGCCTCGAGGATCGCGCTCAGCTGCTCCTGCAGCCGGTCGATCTCGTCCTCGGTGAGGTCGAGCTCCGCGAGCTTCGCCACGTGCAACACGTCGTCTCTCGTGATCGCCATTTCAGAAAGAGTCGTTGTTCTGGATCATCGGTCGTCTTCCCTCGATGCAAGCCAGCTGCGCCGAGGAAAGCGCGGCGAGGCCCGGAAGTCCGTCTGACGTTTCCCACCCGGGCCACCCGTGCGTGCAGACTAACGCGACGACGACTCGTCCCCTCTTGGATGAGTGCGCTTCCGCGCGCGGAGGCGGGACCGCGCTCCTGCCGGAGCGCAAACCAACATCCGCCTTGTCGAGCGCAGAAGGAGGGGCCCGTGGGGGAACCACGGGTTCCCCCACGCAAAACGAAGGGCCCCCTTTCGGGGGCCCTGTTACTCGGTTCCGAAAGGAAAGCCTAGATCGCCTGCACGTTCGCGGCCTGTGCGCCCTTGGGGCCTTGCACGACCTCGAACTCGACCTTCTGACCCTCGGTCAGCGACTTGTACCCGTCCATCGTGATCGCCGAGAAGTGGACGAAGACGTCCTCCCCACCCTCGCGCTCGATGAACCCGTAGCCCTTCTCGTTCGAGAACCACTTGACGGTGCCCTGAGCCAACTACCAGCCTCCTTCAAAAACATGCGACGGCCCGGGCACCGAGCCGCCACCACGATTACAACGCGGGGCAGTGTAGCTCACACGCGGGGGAAGGCAAGTGCGCCACGTCGGTACCGCGCGGCCTGCAGGGTGTTGGCGAGGAGGCACGCGATCGTCATCGGCCCCACTCCACCCGGCACCGGGGTCAGAAACGCAGCGATTTCCGCGACACCCGGTTCGACGTCGCCGACGAGACCCGCGTCGGTCCGGGTGATCCCGACGTCGATCACGGTCGCTCCGCGCTTGACCATGTCGGCGGTGACGACGCCCGGCGCGCCGACGGCGACGACGAGGACGTCCGCCTCGAGCGTGTGCCGCGCGAGGTCGTCCGTCCGCGAGTGGCACATCGTCACCGTGGCGTTCGCCTGGAGGAGCAACATCGCCGCAGGCTTCCCGACGAGCGGGCTGCGCCCCACGACCACGGCGCGCTGCCCGGCCAGCGCGATCTTGTACTCGTTCAAGAGCGTCATCACGCCGAGCGGCGTCGCCGGCACGAGCGTCTGCCGGCCGAGGTAGAGCTGCCCGGCATTGAAGGGATGGAGCCCGTCGACGTCCTTCATCGGGTCGAGCGTCCGCATCACGCGCGCCTCGTCGATCTGCGCGGGCAACGGCGTCTGGACGAGGATCCCGTCGATCGAGTCGTCCTCGTTCAGCTCGCCGACGAGCTCCAGCAGCTCGTCCTCTGGAGTGTCCTCCGGCAGCCGGCGGTCGACAGGTTTGATCCCGACCTCCTGCGCGTGCTTGTGCTTGAGCCGGATGTAGACCTCGGACGCCGGGTCGTTGCCGACCAGGATCGTCGCGAGCCCGACGTCGCCGAGTCCTTCGATCTCGTCCTTCAGCTCGGCGCGGACGCGCGAGGCGAGCGCGCTTCCGTCCATCGGCGTCGCGCTCATCACGGGTTGGGGAGCTCGACGTCGCTGACGTCGAGGCCGAGGGATTCGGCGAGACGGACGCCGATCGCCAGATCCTCGTGCAGCCGCTCGACGTCTCGCCGGCGCATCGCCTCGGCGATCACGGAGCGCTCCTTCGGCCGCCACAACGCGTGCTTGACGAAGATCGGCAGCAATCTGTTCGCCGCGTCGACGAGCTTCCGCTTCGTCTTCTCCGACGCACCCTGAAGGAGGACGCGCTCGTAGGCCATCCCCGCGCCGTGGTGGATGCCGTCGTCGGTCGTGAGACGATCGCAGAGGTCCTCGAGCACGGTTCCGCGTGAGGCGCGCGCGATCAGACGGAAACGGGAGATGATCAGCCGCTCGTAGAACACCTGCATCTGGAAGACCTTCTCCTCGACCGTGTCGGCCTCGAGCGTCATGTGCGCGAGCTCGTCCAGATACGGGTCGCGCTCCGCCGTCCCGCCCGCTTCCGCGATCAGCTTCAGCCACGCTTCCGTGTGGCGCGACTCGTCCTGCACCATCGTCGAGTAGTAGAGCCTCGCCTCCGGATCCGGCGCGATGTTCAGGAGCTGCGACGACATGTCGCACGCGAGCATGTCGGCCTGCAGCTGCTGCGTGAGGACGGAACGCCACATGTCCTTCCGCTGCGCCTGTCGCTTCGGCGACCCCTTCCCCGCGGGAATCGGCGGCAGCTCGCTCCACGGCAGGTCGCGCACCTGCCACTCCTGTCGCTTGGCGAGCTCGTAGAAGCGGAGGAGGCCTGCGTAGGACTCGCGGCCGGCGGCTGCTTCGGCGACGTGCTCCGTCGTCATCCGCGGGACCCTAGCGCGCCACCAGCAGCTGCCCGGCGCGTTGGTCGGAGGCGAAGAGCGCGACGATGTCGTCAGGCAGCCCCGCCTCGCGCGCGAACGGCTCCAGGTCGGGTCGCGTCACCGTCGCCTCGGCGAAGCCGGCACCGCGCGCAAGCTCGACGAGCTCCTCGTCCGTGTAGAAGCGTGCGCGGCTCGCCATCGGCTCCGGCGCCGCCGGAGTTCCCCGCGCTTCCTCGGACACGGTGAAGACCGCGAGCCGAGCGCCGTCCCGGAGCACGCGGCGGCACTCGGCGAGGACGCGGGCAGGGTCCGGTAGGAAGAAGAACACCTGCATCGTCGCGACGCAGGTGAACGCGTCGTCGTCGAACGGAAGGCGCGACGCGTCGGCCCGGACGATCTCGAGGCGTCCGTCGGCGATCGCGTCGGCATTGAGCTCACGTGCGATCCGGACCATCTCCGCGCTGTGGTCGACGCCTGCCGCCCGGCAACCGCTGCGAAGCGCGTCGGCGAGAAAAGCTCCACCTCCGCACCCGATGTCGAGCAGCACGTCGTCGGGACCCGGCTGCAGCGCCGCGAGCACCGCGCCGAACGACGGCCGGTGGTGCGTCGGGTCGCGGTAGCCCGCACGCGCGACGCTTCCCGACGGGCGTCGCGCCGCGCGGTCGGTGAGCCAGTTGCCGTACATGAGCGGCGCCGATCGCGACAGGAACGCGGTCGCAAGCTGGTCGGCGAACCAGCCGACCACCTCGTGCTCGCCCCAGAACTGCTTGCCGAACCCGCGATGCTCGAGCGTGATCCGCGTCGTCTCGCCGGCCGCCTCGCACCGAAGCTCGAGCTCGGTCGCGTCGTCCGGATCCCAGTCGGCGGAGCGCCAGTGAAGGAGCGCGCGGCCGGGCGGCTCCCACGCGGCGATGCGTCCGACGTCGACGCCGGCCTCGTGGACGCGCCCGTCCGGGCCCGGCTCGAAGTCGATCCCGATCCGATCGAGCGCCGCCCCGAGCTCCTCGACGAATGCGTCGAACGCAGCCTGGGGCTCGGCCCGAACCTCGAGGGCGAGGGTGACGGTGCTGCCCTCCACTACGTGATGATCTCGCAGGCTCGCGTTGCATGCAGCAGGAACTCGACCGCACCGCGGGCGCCGGTGACGGGAGAGCGGATCACCGCGCGAACCGTCCAGCCGCCGCTGTCGAATGC
Source organism: Actinomycetota bacterium (assembly GCA_005884945.1). GTDB lineage: Bacteria > Actinomycetota > Thermoleophilia > Gaiellales > Gaiellaceae > 3-1-20CM-4-69-9. The sequence goes on from VAYM01000166.1 coordinate 14,143, forward strand.
CGCGCGTGCACGGCGTGTCGCCTCTGCGAGCTCGGCAAGCGTCGTGGGAAGCCGGCCGAGACGAAGCTCGAACTGCGGCTTGACGAGCGCGACGGCGTCGGCGCCCGGCGCAAGCGCGACGCGGTCGAGCTGCGGCACGGCCTCGCGCAGCGCAAGGTACGAGACGTCGATCGTGACCACGTCGACGACGTCTGGGACAAGCACGCGATCGAGCGCGCCGAGGTTCGTGGACTCGAGATTCACGACACGGGTATCGCGGCGCAACCATCCGCGCAGCTGCCCGTGGCCGGCGTCGACCGCGTAGACGCGACGCGCACCTGCTGCGAGCAGCACACGCGTGAACCCGCCCGCCGCCGCACCGACGTCGAGGGCGGTCCGGCCGGCGATCTGCACGTCGAAGGCGGACAGCGCCGCTTGCAATTTCCGTTCTCCTCGCAGCGGTGCCGCGGCGCGGAGGGCAATCGACGCGCCGACGCGCACCAGCGACGCAGGGTTCGTACGGACGACACCGTCCACGAGTACCTCGCCGGCTTCGATCGCCTCGGCCGGGTCCGCAATCTCGGGATGAACGCGCGCGACCTCGTCCACGAGCGCGCGCAGCCGTGCATGCCTCTTTCGCGGCACGTTCGCCTCCTTTCGGACACCTGGTTCAAGGGCCAGGCGCCGGAGGAGGCGCACGTGAGCGGATCTACACCTACGTGAAGCCTGTCACGCGCGGAATCCTACGTCTCCCGGTGCGTAAGCTCTCGTCGATGAATGCGAAGCGGTGGCCGCGGAAGAACGACGCAGCATCGATTCGGTCGCGGCAGGAGGCGCTCGGCCTCGACGGCGACGTGACGGCAATCGACCTCTCGCCGTTCGCGAGCGCGAACGAGATGCTGACCGGCGCGGCCGTCATTCCCGTCTCCGTCGTCGGCCCGCTCGTGGTCGAGCTCGGCGAGTACGAGCTGGAGGAGCCGTTCGGACGCGTCGCCGAGAGCGGCCGCACGCGCGACGAGGTCTACGTGCCGCTCGCGCACACCGAGGGCGGACTGTCGGCGTCGCTGTACCGTGGGGCGCGCGCAGCGGCCGAATCGGGTGGGTTCCGGACGTGGGTCGTGCGGGATCGGATGACACGAGCGTCATGCTTTGTTTGCGCTTCGACGGAGGAGGCCGTGCAGCTCGCGCGCTTCCTCGACGCACACGTCGCCGAGATGCGGCGCTGGCTCGCCGAGCGACCCGACGAGTGGATCTCGCGGCGCGCGAAGCTGCGTGAGGTCGAGACGCACGTCGTCGGATCCATGTGCCACGTGATGTGGGCGTTCACGACCGGCGACGCGTGCGGGCCGAACATGATGACGCGCAACGCCTATGCGCTGAACATGCGGTACGTCATGGAGTACGCGCCGGTGAAGCCCGCCCGCGCCATCCTCGAGGCGAACATGGGCGGCGACAAGAAGCCGTCGCACCGCTACTTCGAGCGCGGTGGTCACGGCAAGACGGTCCTCGCCGAGGCGACACTGACGGAGGACGCCGTGCGGCGCGTGCTCCGCACGACCGTCGACGACCTCCTCGAGCTGTCGTTCGCTGGGACGCACGGAGCGGTCGCCTCGGGCATGCAGTCCGTGGCGTTCACGCCTGCGTCGGCGATCGCCGCGATCTTCGCGGCAACGGGACAGGACCTCGGCATGGTCGGCACGAGCTCGATGGCGCACGGCACCGGCAGGCGGGTCGGCGGCGGGATCCACTGCGCGCTGCGACTTCCCGGGCTCGAGGTCGGAACGGTCGGGGGCGGGACGAGCTTTCCGTACGCGCACGCGTGGCTCGAGTCGATCGGCTGCGCGGGCGCCGGCAAGGTCTACCGCTTCGCGCAGATCGTCGCCGCCGCGACGCTCGCGCTCGAGATCTCCGCCAGCGCCGCAATGGCGACGGCGGGCAGCGAGAACTTCTTCAAGGCGCACCACGAGCGGGGTGGCCTTCGCTGAGATCGGGTAGGGGCGCGGCGGAGCCGCGCCCCGTTTGCTCTTAGGCGGATGTCACGCGCGTCCGGCGGACGTATGCCGACGCGCCGACGAACAGCAGCGCACCGAGCGCGACGCCGAAGCCCACGCCCGCGTCGTGCCGGCCGAAGCCCGAGCCCGACGACGGCAGCGTCGTCGCGTCCGTTGCGTGCGACCGGCCTGCACCGGCGTGCGCCTGCCAGGCCGACAGGTTCTCCGGCGATACAAGCGCACCGCCGATCTGCACCAGGCGCGAGGAATGCGGCTCGCCCGCATGCGCCTGCCAGGCAGAAAGCTGCGCCGGAACGACGAGCTGGCCGCCGATCTGCACGGTCCCACCGAGGGGGACGGCACCGGCGACCGGTGCTGCAACGACTGCCGCGACTGCCGCGGCCGCAACCACACGAAGCCTTCGATGAAACGTCATTTTCTGGTTCTCCCTTCGCCGACGTACGCCCACAAGACGGTCGGAGACCGCGTCGTCTTCCGTCAAGAACGACGTCTCAGGTGCCGATAAGCACAAAGGTGAAGGGAGTCCTCGCGTGCGCGGCGATCGTCGTGGCCTTGATGGTCGTGATCAAGGACGGCCGCGTGACGCGGAAGCTCGGCCTCTCGGGATCCTGCATCTCCGTCGCTACGCCGAAGGGACAGACCGGCTCGTGGGTCAAGTGCACGTCCGGGAAGCTGCAGGGCGCACCGAACCTCAGCCGCCAGAGCTGCACGTCCGTCGCGGCCAAGGGCAAGATCGAGTACTGGCGCTGCCCGGCGCCGATTCAGGCCGGCCCGAACAACTAACGCGTCCCGATCTGCATGTTCACCAACCGTGGCAGGGTGGCCGCCGCGCGTGCGAGAACGGAGCCGCGCCGTCCCTCCTCCTCGGCCTCTTCGCACGCCATGATCGCCGCGCGGACGAGCCCGCCGCCCAGGCGCTTCAGCGGCTCCGGAGGAAGAGACGGCACCTTGCGCGTCGCGAGTGGGAGCGCGGTCCACTCGTCGTCGCGTTCGACCGCGAGCGACGCGAGGATCTGCCCGCCGAGCCAGCTCGGGCCGACCCCGTGGCCGGAATAGCCGAGGCCGTAATGCACACGCGTGCCCGGCACCGTCCCGAAGAACG
>VAYM01000167.1 GCA_005884945.1 Actinomycetota bacterium
GTGGTCGAGAACCTGAAGTCGCAGTCGAAGGAGATCTCCTCAAAGGAAGACATCGCGCGTGTCGCGACCGTCTCTTCGCGCGACCGCGAGATCGGAGACGTTCTCTCCGACGCGATTGAGAAGGTGGGCAAGGACGGCGTGGTGAACGTCGAGGAGGGGCAGACGTTCGGTCTCGAGCTCGAGTTCACGGAGGGCATGCAGTTCGACAAGGGCTACCTGTCGCCGTACATGATCACGGACCCCGAGCGGATGGAAGCGGTGCTCGAGGACCCGTACATTCTGGTCGCGAACCAGAAGATCGGCGCCGTCAAGGACCTGCTGCCGGTGCTCGAGCAGGTGATCCAGGCCGGCCGGCCGCTGCTGATCGTGGCGGAGGACGTCGAGGGCGAGTCGCTCGCGACGATCGTCGTCAACAAGCTGCGCGGCACGTTCACGGCCGTCGCGGTGAAGGCCCCCGGCTTCGGCGATCGCCGCAAGCGGATGCTCGAGGACATCGCAATCGTCTCGGGCGGCGAGGTGATCACCGAGGAGATGGGCCTCAAGCTCGACAACACGAAGCTCTCGCAGCTCGGCACAGCCCGCCGCGTCGTCGTCGACAAGGACACGACGACGATCATCGACGGCGGTGGTGAATCCGAGACGATCAAGGGCCGGATCAAGCAGCTCAAGTCCGAGATCGAGAACACCGACTCCGACTTCGACCGCGAGAAGCTGCAGGAGAGGCTCGCGAAGCTCGCCGGCGGCGTTGCAGTGGTCAAGGTCGGCGCGGCGACCGAGACGGAGATCAAGGAGAAGAAGCACCGCGTCGAGGACGCACTCAAGGCGGCGCGTGCCGCCCTCGAGGAGGGTGTCGTCCCCGGCGGCGGGGTCGCGCTCCTCAACACTGTCGACGCGATCAAGCTCGATTCGTTCGAGGGCGACGAGCGCACGGGCGCATCGATCGTCCTGCGGGCGCTCGAAGAGCCGATCCGTCAGCTCGCCTACAACGGTGGGTTGGAGGGCTCGATCGTGATCGATCAGATCCGTCGCGGGACGAAGGGCCATGGCCTGAACGTCGAGACCGGCGTGTATGAGGACCTCGTCAAGGCCGGGATCACCGACCCGACGATGGTCGTCCGCTCGGCGCTGCAGAACGCGGCGTCGATCGCGAAGAACATCCTGACGACCGAGGCGATCGTCGCCGAGGCCCCGGAGAAGACTCCGGCCGGCGTCGGCGGTGGCATGCCCGACATGGGCGGAATGATGTAGATAACGAACGAAAAGCTGCGCTTTTCGTTCGTGGAGAGGGCCGGCTCACGCCGGCCCTCTTTCGTTCTCACGGCGAGCGTTGGTGTGCGCTGGCAAGAGCGCGGTCTCGCCAGCGCCGCCTATGTGATGTCTCTCTCGCGTGGGTTCGTCTGGCACCGCGAGAAACGCCTCGGCCGAAATCCCGAGCTCCGTCTCGGGCATGAGGGCTACTTCCCCGATTCCGTATCCCTGGAGGGCGCCCTTGGCTCATCTCAGGCTGCCGTGTCAGTGTGCTAACGAATCGCTGCGGAGGCGAGACCGCGCTCTCGCCTCCGCTCACCGACCCAGGCGATCACCACTGAAGTTCCCTCGGCGGAAAACGTGAGTTTTCCGCCGACATAAACGAGAGCGGCCCGTGAAGGGCCGCTCGCGAGGGGGATTAGGGGGAGGTGGTTCGCTACTTCATCGGCGGCCCGTGCGTTCCTCCTATTCCCTCGATCGGGTGAACCGCTAGAACCCGTAGCGCTGCTCCTTCCAGAAGTCGGCTTCGTTGTGGTACCCGTACCGCTCCCAGAAGCCCGGCTGGTCGTGCGCCCGTAGCTCGAGCCCGCGCAGCCACTTGGCGCTCTTCCAGAAGTAGCGGGACGGCACCATCAGCCGGAGGGGCCAGCCGTGGTCCGGCGTAAGCGGCTCGCCGTCGGCCTCGTAGGCGATGAGCGCCTCGTCGTCCTCGATCGCCTCCAGCGGCAGGTTCGACGTGAAGCCGTGCTCCGCGTGCGCGATCACGAAGCCGGCGCTCGGCTTCGGCTCGACGAGGTTCGCGAGCTGGCTCCAGTGAACGCCGCGGAAGCGAGCGTCGAAGCGGCTCCACCGCGTCACGCAGTGGATGTCGACCGTGACCTCCCGGGTCGGCAGGTCCTGGAACTGCTCCCAGGTCAGCGACAACGGCTTCTCGACCTCGCCGAAGATGCGGAAGTCCCACGTCGCCAGGTCCGTCTTGGGAACGGTGCCCGAGTGCAGCACCGGCCACTTCTCCGTCAGGTACTGCCCCGGCGGCAGCCGAGCGGGGTCGAGCCCGCGGTCGACGAGCTTCCGCTCGGCCTTCGTCCGGAACAACGACACGCGTCCCTACACTAGTTTCCGTGGCCACGCTCGCGTCTCGTGCTGTTGTTCGGCGACCGCGCGCGTTCGTTCGCGTCGCCGGTCCCGATGCGTGCGAGTACCTGCAGCGGATGGTCTCGAACGACGTCGAGGCGCTCGCGGTCTGTGAGTCCTGCGACGCGTTGTTGCTGACCGCGAAGGCGCGCGTGATCGCGCCGCTCCGCGTGCTGCGGCGCGATGAGGACGACTACCTCGTCTTCACCGAACCCGAGCTCGGCGAGCGCGTCCGGCACGAGCTGCTGCGCTTCCGCTTCGCGGCGAAGGCGGAGATCGAGCCGGAGGAACACGATGCGTGGCTCGTCCTCGGCGGCGAAGAAGTCCTCGACGCTCGACCGGAAGGCGAAGAGGTCGACGATGAGACGTTCGAGCGCTGGCGGATCGAGTCCGGCATCCCGCGCTGGGGGCGCGAGATCGACGATCGCGTGCTGCCGGCGGAAGCCGGATTGACGGAGACGCACGTCAGCTTCAGCAAGGGCTGCTACCCGGGCCAGGAGCCGATCGCGCGTCAGCACTACCGCGGGAAGCTCAATCGCCGCCTGCGTGTCCTCGAGGTCGAAGGCGACGACGTTCCGGCATACGACGCCGAAATCCGTTTCGACGAGAAGATCGTCGGTCGCGTGACGAGTGCACTGCCCGGACGGGCGCTCGGCTACGTGCGCACCGAGGTTCCCGATGACGCCGAGCTGCGCATCGGTTCTGCGCGAGCGCGGCTACACTAAGCCGTTCCCCGCGCCCGTAGCTCAGGGGATAGAGCGCAGCCCTGCGGAGGCTGAGGTCGCATGTTCGAATCATGCCGGGCGCACTCAACCGTGTGGAAACCGCTCGGCTTCGCCTCGCATGACGTTTCCACACGGTGACTAATCGCGTGCGTCTGCGAGCGAGGACGAGAGCGCGGTCTCGTCCTCGCGGCGAGCGAGATTCAGGAAGAACAGCCACGCTGCTAGCCCTCCTGCCGCGTAACCGATCGCACTCGCACCTGCCGCGCCGGATGCGCCGTACGGTGGGATGAGCACCACCGACATCGCGCCCGTGACGACGAGCCCGATCAGCGACACGTAGAGGCTCAACCGCGGTCGCGCGCGACGCACCGTGAGGTACACGACGAGGATCGTCACCGGCGCGTACGCGACGACGCCCGGCAGCAGCAGCACGAGCGGTCGCACCGCGCCGCGGAACTGGTCGCCGAACACCCATGGGATGACGAACGGCGCGATGACGCCGATCGTCACCGCCACGCCTCCCGTGTACAGGAGTCCCTTCGCACACGCGCTCCGAATCTGGCGTGTCGCGCCCTCTTCCGTCTCGTGCACGACCGGGCCGGTGACGGCGGACGCAACCGCCGCCGGGATGAGCCAGATCGCCTCGGCAGCCTGCATCCCGACCGAGTAGACGCCGACCGCGCTCAGCCCTTTGTAGTGCTGGAGCACGAAGAGCTCCACGCGGTACCCGATCAGGTTCACGATCTGCACGAATCCCATCGCGAGCGCGAGCCACGCAATGCGGCGTCCGAGGCCGTCGAAGATGCGCGCTCGTACCGGCGGCAACCAGAGGTCGCGGGCGCCGACCAGTGCAACCACGGACGTCACGAAGTAGGAGATCGTCCACGCGCCGACCGCGGCGTCGACGCCTCCCCCGAGGACCACGACGACGATCAGCAGTCCGACGAGGGTCGCCACCGGCTGTACGACCTGGATGACGTTCCACAGCCGCACGCGCGCGCGGCCGAGCAGGACGCCGGAGATGCACGCGTTGAGGATGTTCGGGACGAGCGCCGGTGCTGCGATCACCGCGAGGCGCAACCCGAACGCGTTGATGACGCCGCCCGCGAGCAGGATCACGCCCGCACCGCCGGCGCCGAGCAACGCCGTCCACGCGAGCGCGCGCCCGACGAGCGGCCTCAGGTCGCCCTCGCCCGAGAGGCTCGTCACCGCCACGCCGAGCTGGCCGAACAGCCGCGCGAGAATCGACACGGTCAGGACGACGAGGACGAAGCGGCCGCGTCCTTCCGGGTCGAGGAATCGGCTCTGGATCACGACGAGCGCGAACGCGACGGGCGTCGAGATGCCGCGGAACAGCATCGTCTCGACGGTGTTCCGTCCGACGCGGCCCGCACCGGGCACGACCGGCCGCGGATTGTTCGGCGTGATCGGCGGAACGGCGTTCGCGCCGGGGGACGGCCTCACCGCGGTCGTCACGGTGCGGGGGAGGCTCGTCACGGCCCGCGAGTGTAGGGAACGCTGCCCACGTGGCGAAGTGCTGAGCCGTGCCGGCCCCGGACGCCTTGACGCTGAAGCACCACCGCGATCTCGAGGGGCGCTCGTGGCAGATCTGGGTCCGCCGCACGCTCATGTTCCTCGTCGCGGCGCTCCCCGTGACAGCGCTGTTCAACCTGTACGGGCAGCATCCGACCACGACGACAGGGCATGCGCCGAACGCGACGCTCCGTGTCTATGCGCCGCCGAACCTACGCGGCGGGCTGCTCTACATGGCGCGCTTCACCGTCAACGCACAGACCGACCTGAAGAAAGCGAACCTGATCCTCTCACCGGGCTGGGCCGAGTCGACGCAGATCAACACGATCGAGCCGAGCCCGGTCGGCGAAGGGAGCTCGAACGGAAAGCTGGTCTTGCAGCTCGGTCACATTCCGGCGGGCGGCACGTACAAGCTCTTCATGGAGTTCCAGGTCAACCCGACGAACGTGGGGAGCCACGTCCAGGACGTCACGCTCGCGGACGGCAGCACCGCGCTCGTGACGTTGCACCGAAAGGTCTTCGTGTTCCCGTAATGGACATCGCAATCCGCGGAGTCGCGGTCTACTGCTTCCTCTATCTGCTCACGCGCGTGATCGGGCGTCGCGAGCTCTCGTCGCTCGAGCCGTTCGACCTCATCCTCCTGATCATCCTCGGTGACGCGGTCCAGCAGGGCCTGACGCAGGACGACTACTCCGTCACCGGTGCGATGATCGGCGTCGGCGCGATCGCGGCGATGCAGGTGTCGACGTCGTTTCTCTCGTTTCGCTTCCGCCGCCTGCGGCCGCTGCTCGAGGGCGAGCCGATCATCATCGTCGAGGACGGGAAGCCGATCGAGCAGAACCTGAAGCGCGAGCGTCTGACCGCCGAGGAGCTGATGGCGGAAGCACGTGGACAGCAGATCGAGTCGCTCGACAACATCAAGTGGGCCGTGCTCGAGACGAGCGGAAAGATCAGCTTCATCGAGAAGTAATCTCGCTGCGTGCCGCTGTACCTCACCGAAGAGGAGATTCAGAAGCTCCTCACGCCCGACGACGCGCTCGCCGCAGTCGAAGCGTCGTTTCGGAACATCGCCGCGGGCGGCGTCGACCTCGCGCCGCGACGACGCCTTCGTCTCGAGGAGGGACGACTCGCGGACATGGCCGCTTCGGACCTCGCGCTCGGCTACGCGGGCGCAAAGGTGTACTCCGGCTTCGCAGACGGCGCGGCGTTCGTGGTGGCGCTCTTCGACGCTGCGAAGCCGGAGCTCGTCGCCGTCATCGAGGCCGATCACCTCGGCAGGCTCCGCACCGGCGCTGCGAGCGGCGTCGCCGCCAAGTACCTGGCCAAGGAGGGCGCCGCGTCGCTCGGCGTGATCGGCTGCGGCAGCCAGGCGGAGACGCAGGTTGCATGCGTTCGCGCTGCACTCCCCGCGATCGAACGAGTCGTCGCCTACTGCCGCACGGAACGGTCGTTGCGCGCGTTCTGCGAGCGCGTGGGTGCCGAGCCGGGTGAGAGCCATCGCGATCCGGCGGAGCAGGACGTCGTCGTCACGATCACGACGTCACGCGATCCCGTTCTGCGCGGCGAGTGGCTCCGTCCCGGCGCACTCGTGTGCGCGTGCGGCGCGAACATCATCGGCAAGCGCGAGCTCGACAACGTCGTCCTGCAGCGTGCCGCGTTCGTGTGCTGCGATTCGAAGGAGCAGACGGCGCTGGAATCATCGGACATCCTCGAGCCGATCGAGGTCGGCACGCTCGACTGGCTCGAGGTGCACGAGTTGCACGAGGTCGTCGGCGGCGAGGTCGAGGGCCGCGCGTCGCCCGACGACATCGTCGTCTTCAAGTCGAACGGCATCGCCGCGTGGGACGTGGCGGTCGCTGCCACTGCGGTCGAGCGCGCGCGCGAGCGCGGCGTCGGAACGACGGTCTAGCGGCTCGCGATGCTCTCGAGCTCGCGGCGCGTCTGCTCGACCGCGTCGTCGCCGAGCGCGTGCACGACCTCCGGGCGGTCGAGCAAGCGGCGTTGCTGGTCGACCGTCAGCCGATTCTGCACGTAGCGGTCCTCGAGGATCTCGGACAGCCCGCGGCCGCGCGAGTGCTCGCGGACGACGTAGGCGGCGACGCGATCCTCCGTGCTCGAGGAGGTGAACAGAAAGGAGAACGGGCTGCGCAGCAGGCTGCCGAGGCGCTGCATGAAGACGATTGTATCCTTGGCCCGTGAGGCGGAAGTCAACCGCCGGCAGGTTCGCCGAACGTGTCCTGGTCGGCGTCGACGTCGCCGGAGTCGAGGAGCGGGTCGTCATCTGGATCGAGCGCAAGCCCGGCGCGCTGTGGGCGGTCGGGCGTGCCGTGAATCCGCAACACCGGACGAGCGACGAGCCGCGCCGCGACGACTACGTGTTCGAGGGCTACGAGCTGGGGGACGCGCTCGAGGCCGCGAACGGAACGCTCGAAGACGACGTGAGCGTGCTCGAACAGGACGGCCGCAACGAGAAGGTCAAGCCGTTCGTGCGCGACGAGCTGTTGAAGCCCTTGGAGCAGTACTTCTTCGGCCGTCCGGCCACCTGAGGTTCGCGTCCGGGATCGGGTCCCCGTGCGGGTCGTGCGTCGGATACCCGAGCGCGCGGTCGATCTTCGCCTCGAGCTCCTCCGAGATGACGTGCTCCAGACGCTCCGCTTCGTCGTGGACGTCGTCGAGGTGCAGTCCGAGCGTCTCGGCGAGGTAGAGCTCGAGCAGGCGGTGGTGCCGGATCACCTCGAGCGCAACTTGTTCGCCCGCATGTGTGAGGGTGATGCCGCGATACCGCTCGTGCACCGCGAGGTCGAGCGCGCTCAGCTTCTTCACCATCGCGCTCGCAGACGCCGACGAGACGCCTTGCCGTTTCGCAAGCGCGGTGACGGAGACACGCGAGCCGTCGGAGCCGAGCTTGTAGATCTCGCGCAGGTAGTCCTGGATCGCCTCGGTCAGGGCCGGCTTCGCCATCGCCACAGTCTAGGGTCCGCCTCGTGCTGATCCGGTTGGGGCATTCGAGCGATCCCGACGACGCATTCATGGTCTGGGCGCTCGCCACGGGCGCCGTGGACACGAAGGGCTTCGTCTTCCGGCTCTTCGCCGAGGACATCCAGACGCTCAACGAATGGGCGCTGCGCGGACATCTGGAGGTCACGGCACTCTCGCTCGCCGCGTATCCGCTCGTGCAGGACCGCTACGTCCTGCTGCCCCACGGCGCGTCGATCGGCGTCGGCTACGGCCCGATCGTCGTCACGCAGGAGCGGCTGACGCTCGACCAGCTCCGCCGCACTGAGATCCTCGTTCCGGGGCGTCTCACGACCGCGTTCCTCGTGCTGGGGCTCGCGCTCGGTGGGCCGTTCGAATATCGGGAGGTCCGCTTCGACCGGATCATCGAGGAAGTGCGGAGCGGGCGTGCCGAGGCGGGCCTGCTCATCCACGAAGGGCAGCTCACCTACCGGGCGGCGGGGCTCGAGAAGTCGCTCGACCTCGGCGACTGGTGGCTCGACGAGACGGGCATGCCGCTGCCGCTCGGCGTCAACGTCGTGCGGCGCGACGTGCCAGGGATCGACGTGCTCTCGGATGTGTTGCGCGAGTCGATCGATGCGGGCCTAGAGCATCGCGACGAGGCGCTCGAGTACGCGCGCGAGTTCGGCCGCGGTCTCGAGGCGGGGCTCGCCGACCAGTTCGTCTCCCTCTACGTGAACGAGATGACGCGTGGGTACGGCGAGGAGGGACGGCGCGCGGTCGAGGAGCTGTTGCACCGCGCGCAGGCCGCCGGTGTCTACCAGGACGTCCGGCTCGAGTTCGTCGACTAGACCCCGATGCGTCGCGCCGCATGCCTCGTCCTCGTCGCTGCGATTTCGGCGTCGTGCTCCTCGACGTCCGCCCGCTCGAGCACGACCTGCCGACCCGCGGACCCACGAATATCTACGAGTTTGCGTACGGGTGCTCTGCTCGCCGACTCGGCCATGCGAATCGCAGTTCAGGTCGACAATCGCGGTCGGCGCTGCCTGCTCGGACAACCGGTGAGGGCGGCCGTCCAGGGCTCTGCGGCGACAGAGAGGATCAAAGGCAATCCGTACCGCGTCGGAAGCGTCGGGTGGATTCGCAGCGGTCGGACGCGGCTCCCGACTGTCACGTGGGTCAACTGGTGTGGTCAC
>VAYM01000069.1 GCA_005884945.1 Actinomycetota bacterium
GATCAACTGCGCGCTCCGTGGTTGCGGACGCCCCACCACGACGGCCCGACGGGACCCGAGAAGTTCCCCGCCGCCTGCAGCTCGCCCGACGGGCCGATCTGGAGCGGCAGCTGCGGGAGCGGACGGCCGGCGGGGCCGAACAGCACCTTCCCCGCGCGCGCGGGGTCGAACGTGGAGTAGTGGCACGGACAGACGAGCGCCGGCTTCGGCTCGACCGGCGGGAACTTCGGCTTGCGGTACAGCGCGATCGCGCAGCCGGCGTGCGTGCAGATCTTCGAGTACGCGACGATTCCGTCGGGTGCCCAGCCGTGGCGATCGGCCGGCAGCTGCAGCTGGGCCGGCTTCAGCCTCACGACGACGAGCGGCGCGCCCATCTGCTCGCGGTCGGCGCGCTCGGGATACGCCGTGTAGAACGTCTCCTCCTCGACGTCGTCGACGTGGAAGATGCCTCCCACCTCGTCGACGAGGCGAATGCCGCGACGCCACGGAGTGCGGTAGAACGAGTTAACGTCGAAGAACGGCCCCAGCGACGCCGCGGGTGTCACGAGCGCGACGCCGAGCGCGGTGCCGGCCGCGCCGCCGGCGAGCAGGAGCAACCGCTTGCGCGTGATCCGGTCGCCGCTCTCGTCGACGAGCTGCCCGAGCGTCTCCTGTTCCTCGGGATGCGTGAGGCCGTACTCCTCTTCGTTTTCCTCCGTTACGACCAGTCGCTTTCCGATCAGGACGCAGGCGGCCGCGACGAACGCGAACGCCAGCCCGAGCGAGAGGCCGAGGAACTGCGTCTGGTTCGGGATCGAGTCGACGGCGTAGACGACCGGAAACGCCACCGCGCACAGCGCCGCGCATCCGAACAGCAGGAGCACGGCGTTCTCGGCGCGACGATCGGGGAAGCCCGGTGGCACGACCCGATCGCGCCCGCGCAGCCGCGCGCGCCGGCGCCCGCGGCCGAGCAGCAGGACGACGAGCGCCGCGAGCCAGCGCTTCACGAGTGCAGCCTCTTTCCGATCACCATCGCCGCGGCGACGACGGCCGCGATGCCGATGAACCACGTGACGAGACCCTCGGGAACCGGACCGACGTGGCCGATCGCCCAGCCGCCGCGGTCGTCCGGATGCTTCGCGTACTGGACGTAGCGGACGATCGAGCTCAGCTGCCCGTCGCTGATCTGCTTCTTGGAGAACCGCGGCATCAGGTACGGCCCGATACGGACCGCCTCGGCGATCTGCACGGACGTCGCGTCTTCGAGCGGCGGCGCGACTGCGCCTGTCACGTACCCGCCCTCCGCGGCGACCTGATGGCAACCCGCGCAGTTCTCCGTGAAGAGCTGCTGCCCTGCGGCGAGATTGCCGCTCTTCGGATCGGGCGCGGGGATCGCCGGGCCGGGGGCAAGCGAGGCGACGTACGCCACGAGGGCGTGCAGCTCCGGCTCGGAGAAGAGGACGGCGGAACGCCGCGGCTGCCGGTGCGGATCCGCGAGCGGCATGTAGCCGGTGCGGAGGTAGAAGTCCGCCGCGAGGGCGCCGACGCCCTGGAGCGATGGGCCGAGACCGGTGACGTCTCCCGCGCCCCGCATCGGCGTGAGGACGCCCTCGCCGGCTGGGCCGTGACAGGTGGCGCAGTTCGCGGCGAACAGCTGCCGTCCGTACTCGACGGTCGACGTTCCGGGCGGGACGTGCACGTGCGTGACCCCGGCCCGCGGCGGATCGGCGGCCGCCGACGGCGTCAGCACCAGCGCAACGAGGATGACGGCGGCGCGTCTCACACCGGCCTGCACGTCGAGTTGACGATTGCGGCGATCCCGCTGAGCAGGATCGCGGTGATGAAGAGGATGTTCCCGAGCATCGCGGCGAACGAGAAGAAGTGGCGCCGGCCGTCCGGCGGCGGATCGTCGTACTCGTCGCCGCGAGTCGAGAGGAACACGCTGACGGCCGCGATCTCCGCGACGACCGCGAAGAGGCCACCGACGACCATCAGCACGATCTCCCACGTGACGAGGTCGATCCCCCACTGCCGGCCGACGGTGTTGCAGTCCGCGTAGCTCACGCCGAAGCCGAGGACGAGCTGCACGGTCCACGCGAGCCCGGCGCCGAGGAGTCCGTACCACTGCAGGAACTCGGGGCGGGCGAACTTCACAGCGATGGATAGATCTGGGTGAGCGTGACGATCACCGCGAGGACGTCGACGAAGTACCAGTAGAAGGCGGTGGCCTCGAGGCCGACGAGGCGGTACCTGCTCCCGCCGGTCGCGAATCGAAGCAGCAGCCAGGCGTTGAGCAGGATCCCGACGACGACGTGGGCGTGGTGCGCACCGACGAGCGTGAAGTAGATCGACCCGTAAGCGGTCGCGGCCGGCGAGAAGTGATGCAGGTCGTCGACGTAGAGGTGGATCTGCATCGCGAGGTATCCGCACTGGACGACGAGTGCGACGAGCAGCGCTGCGCACGTCGGTCCGGCGAGCCCGCGCCGCGCGAAGCGCACGGACAAAAGCATCGGGACGCTGGTCGCGACGAGGACTGCGGTCAGGATCAGCGGGACGGCGATCTTCGGGTCCGGCACGCCGGGCGGCGGCCAGTGGTGCGCCTTGAACCGCAGATCGAAGTAGCTGCCGATCAGCGTGCCGAACAGGGTCGCCTCGGTCGCCACGAAGACGGCTATCCCCCACCAGCCGTTCGGCCGCGCGACGCGCTGTGCGTACGGGACGGAGCTCATCCCTCTTCGGGCTCCTTTCCGAGCCACGCCGCGAGCACGAGCCCGGCGATACTCCGAGGGCATGTCGAGCACCTCGTCGAGGAACCCGTCGCGCACCGTCGACGCGGGCGTCTCGTGACCGGTCTCGAGCACGAGCATCCCGCGCTCGAAGCGGCGAACGTCCTCCTCACGGTCCTCGCGATCCCAGTTCGGATACGGGCTCGACACCCTCGGGATGACGGCGAAGTTGTAGGGCGGGGGCGGAGACGTGGTCGCCCACTCGAGCGTGCCGCCGTAGAACGGATCCGGCCCGGAAGGGACGCCGCGGAACCGGCTCCAGAGGAGGTTCGCGACGATCATCAGGAGCCCCGCGGTGAGGATGTACGCACCGATCGTCTCCGAGAGGTTGTATGCGTCCCAGCCGAGGTGCGGCTCGTAGGTGTAGACACGCCGCGTCATCCCGAGCAGCCCGACGATGTGCATCGGAAAGAACGTCACGACCGTCCCGACGAACGTGACCCAGAACGACGCCTGCGCCCAGCGCTCGTGGTACATCCGGCCGGTGACCTTCGGGAACCAGTAGTAGAGCCCGCCGAGCAGCGGAAAGACTGCGGCGCCGAAGATGATGAAGTGGAAGTGCGCGACGACGAAGTACGTGTCCGTCGTCGCCTGGTCGAACGGGATCGCGGCGAACATGATCCCGGACAGCCCGCCGATCACGAACAGCGCGATGAACCCGCCGATGAAGAGGAGCGGAGCCCGAAAGTCCGGCCGTCCGAGATTCACCGTGAAGAGCCACGCGAAGATCTGGATCGCCGACGGGATCACGACCATCATCGAGGCCGCGGCGAAGAAGACGAGCGTCGTCGTCGCGAGGCCGGTCGCGAACATGTGGTGCGCCCACACGCCGAAGCCGATGAACGCGACGAGCAGCTCGGCCAGCGCGACCAGCGGGAACGCGATCATCTTCCGCTTCGCGAACGTCGGGATGATCGACGTCGCGATTCCCATCGCGGGCAGGATGATGATGTACACCTCGGGATGGCCGAAGAGCCAGAACAGGTGTTGCCATAACAGCGGGTCTCCGCCGTGCGCGACGTCGAAGAAATGGAACCCGAGCTTGCGCTGGAGCTCGACGAAGACGAGATCGGTCGTCAGCGACGGCAGCGCGAAGATGAGCGAAAGGGACACCGCCAAGATGGCGAAGATGAAGAGCGGCATCCGGTTCAGCGACATCCCGGGCGCGCGCAGCTTGAAGACCGTGACGATGAAGTTGAGCGCGCCGGCCGTCGTCGACATGCTGTTGAAGATCAGCCCGAGCGCGTAGAAGTCGACGTTAAGGCCCGGGTCGAACGTCCTCGTGTTGAGCGGCGTGTAGCAGAACCAGCCGCAGTTCGGCGCCTTCCCGAGGAAGACGCTCGTGTACAGGAAGAGGCCGCTGCCGAGAAACAGCCAGTAGCTCAGCGCGTTCAGCCGAGGGAACGCCATGTCCCGCGCGCCGAGCATGAGCGGCACGAGGTAGTTCCCGAACGCGCCCGTCGTCATCGGGATGATGAAGAAGAAGATCATCGTCACCCCGTGCATGGTCATGAGCTGGTTGAACTCGTCCGGTGAGAGCACCTTTCCGTTCGGCTGCGCGAGCTGCGTGCGGATGAGCAACGCCTCGACGCCGCCCGCACCGAAGAACGCGAGCGTCGTGAAGAAGTAGAGGAGCGCGATGCGCTTGTGGT
>VAYM01000090.1 GCA_005884945.1 Actinomycetota bacterium
CAAAGGGCACGAGCTGATTGCGCGGCTGCTCGTCCGCGCCGGTTACCGGCCGCTCTTTCCTTAGTCTGAGACTGTCCGAAACGGACGGTAGGGTGCGCCGACGATGCGCCTTGTCGTCGCACGCTGCGAGGTCCTTTACACAGGCCGCCTCACTGCGCGTCTTCCCGAGGCAGTGCGGCTGCTCATGTTCAAGGCCGACGGCTCCTTCCTGGTCCATGATGATGCGGGCGGATTTCGTCCTTTGAACTGGATGACGCCCCCGACGGTCGTCGATGAGGCCGACGACGCCATCGTTGTCCGCAAGCGTGCCGGGAAGACCGAGGACCGGCTCGAGATCCGACTCGTCGAGGTTCTCAGCGACGTGACGCACGACATGGGGGAATCCGCCGCGCTCCAAAAGGACGGCGTCGAGCGCCACCTGCAGGAAGAGCTCGCGGCGCGGCCGGAGACGCTCGGCGAGCCGCTGCGTCTCGTTCGTCGCGAATGGCCGACCGACATCGGCCCGGTCGACCTGATGTGCCGCGACGAGGACGGTGCCTGGGTCGCGGTCGAGATCAAGCGCGTGGGCACGATCGACGCCGTCGAGCAGCTCACCCGTTACCTCGAGCGCATCGACGGCCGGTGCCGCGGCGTTCTCGCAGCGCAGGCGATCAAGCCGCAGGCGCGGACGCTCGCGGAGGCGCGCGGGATCCGTTGCGTCGAGGTCGATCTCGCGGTGCTGCGCGGCGAGCGCGAGCCCGACCTCACCCTGTTCGGCTAGCTGCGGAAGAACGCGAAGAGGCGTTCGCCTTCGTCGTCGACTGCGGCGCGTTCGGCCTTCGTCAGCTTTCGCAGCGGCGTGATCGTCAGATCGCGTTTCGTTCCGACGTCCCAGGTCGCCGCGACGAAGCCGTCCACGAGGATCGTCGGCGCGACGTCGCCGTTCTTCGCGATCACCGTGGTGCGGAGCTTCTCCGGCAGGATGCGCGTCCGCTCGGGCGGTGCGTACGCGAGGATCGACGAGTCCCACTTCGGGAGAAAGCGCACGGGCGCCGGAGTGTCGCCGTCCGGGAGCGGTGCCTCCGGGACGTCGAGCAAGACGCGTCCGCGCTCGTCACGAAATCTCTGCAGCTCGATGCGTTCGAGTCCCGCGCGGACGTCGCCGACCCGAACTCCGGCGAAGCGCAGCAGATCCTGCTGAGTCGCCGGGCCGAACGCGTTCAGGTACCGGCGCACCAACCGCTCCGCACCGTCTTCGCAGGACGGCAGCTCGACGCGGAGCACCGCTTCCATCGCGCCGAGCTGCACACGGCCGTAGTGGCTCCAGGTGCCTCCCGGCGGCAGATGGACGAGCGGCGTCAGCGTGCGTGTCCGCCACCGGAAACCGCCCATCGCCTCGGCTGCGATGGCTTCGACCTGCTCGTGCGTGACCGGCGCCTTCATCGCGGCAGCGCGAACGCGTTTCGACAGCTGCTCGAGCTGCTGTGTCGTGACGCGCGGAGTGGTCTCCCGCGCCGCACGCAGAACAACCGCGGCGTAGTACGGGTAATCGCGGGCGCTCGTCATGTGCAGCGTGATTCGGAAGAGCGTCGCCTTGACGACCTTGTGCTCCTCGAGCGCGCGTGTCAGCTGCTCCTTGCGAAAGCCGGTCAGACGCGTCCACAACGCGATGTACGGCGACTGCGGCCACTGTGCCTGGATCGCACACAGCTTCTCGATCGTCTCCTGCACCCCGAGCCTGCGCCGCTCGAGCAGAAGCTGACGCGCGAGGAGCGCTCGGTTCAGCTCCCGCAGCGTGAGAACGCGCTCCGTCACTCGTCGCGGCCGAAGAACGACGCCGAGATCGCGTAGAAGACGGCGATTGCGGCGAAGAGGATCAAGCTCGCCTTGGAGCTCACGAAAGCGACGAGCGTCGCCGTCGCGTACATCGGCGTCCCCGGCAGGTAGCTCCGAGTGATCCCGGAGACCTCGCGCATGTCCGTGTCGGGTCGCAGGAGTCGAGTCGAGCCGTAGATCCAGACTGCGAAGAAGCAAATTGCCGTGATCGTGAGGGTCGCTCCGTACAGGAGAGCCGCGGCGCGGCGGTCGCTGTCCGACCGGGCGAACTCGGCGGCCACCCGAGTCGGGAACGGGACGAACGCGATCAGCATCAGCAGCAGGATGTTGAGCAGGAGCAAGGGCCGGTCGACGCGTGCGAAGTGCCGGAAGATCGCGTGGTGGTTGACCCACATGATCCCGATAGTGAGGAAGCTCACCGCGTAGGCGACGTATGACGGCCAGAGCCTGAGGAGCTCGTGCCCGAGGTGCTCGCCGTGCGACGGCACCGAGATGGTGAGGATGAGCAGCGTGATGGCGATCGCGAAGACGCCGTCGCTGAACGCCTCGACCCGGTTCGTCTCCATGCTGCGAGGCTATACAGGCGTCAGGCGGCTACGTGGTCGCTCGAAACGGGCCAAGCTACACTTCGCCGACCGCGGGGCTATAGCTCAGTTGGGAGAGCGCCTGGATCGCACCCAGGAGGTCGCCGGTTCGAGTCCGGCTAGCTCCACCTCAAAAAGACCCGCGCAGCGGTCCCTTTGTGTTTTCCACGCTGACAACGTAATGTGTCGAAAACGAGCCTTGGTCAAGTTTTGGTCAAGTGACCTCAACAACAATGGCGTCCGAGCCCTCGACCCGATCGCCCGGCGGGACCAGTAGTGGGGCGTGATCGGAAATCGACGGCGCTTGGGGGACCAATACGCGAACCTGGCCGATAGACCGACCTGCCATGACTCCCATTGCTGGAATCCACCGTAGCGATACGCCTTACATCTGGCCGCCGCGGCTCTATCGGCCTTCCTTCGACTACAAGCTCGTTTACCTCGATCTCAACCACTGGATTTATCTCGCCCAGGCAGTAGCCGGGCACCCCGCGGGCGCTAAGCACGAGCCAGCGCTCGCCGCGCTCCGGCGAGTAAGACACTCAGGCAAGTTCCTGTTCGTCCTTTCCGGGACGCATTACATGGAAATGGAGGGGATCAGGAACCCTCGCCAGCGCCGTGACATCACCGAGGTGATGGAGGAGCTGACTGGCTTTCGCACTCTCGCCTCGCGCGCCGTCCTGATCAAG
>VAYM01000168.1 GCA_005884945.1 Actinomycetota bacterium
GACGTTCGATCGTCTCCGTCACAGCGCAAGCCGGCGCTCGACATCGAAGCCGTGACGTCGGCTGGGAGAGTGTTCGCGAACGTCCCCCGAGTCGACTGAGCCTCGCGGCGCGGGTCTGGCTCGACGACGGGTCGTCTTAAGGCTCGCGCACACGGCAAACCGGTTGTCGACAACGCGTTCCTGGACAGCTTCTCCGTCAGCCTCCACGACAAAGCAGCAGCCTACGAGCGAATGCGCGGGTCGGCGCTACCTCGCGGAACGCCGTGGTAATCGCGCCGGGTCGAAGCAGGCTGTCGCTGCGGCCGATTTCGCGGAGGCGCTTCGCGGACGCCGGCTCAGGCGAGCTCGCGGGCGCGCGCCAGCAACGCCGCTTCAGCGGCCGCCTCGCGCTCGCGTGCGGACTCGCTCCACGCCTCGTCGGCGGCCAGCGTCACCGAGAGCCCCTCGAGCATCGCGTCCATCGCGGCCGCCGAGGACGAGCCGACCTGCACGCGGGCCGCGGCGCACGCCGCCGGGTCGAGCGCCGCACGCAGCGTCGCCTCGTCCAGCTCGACCGGCATCCCGATCGCGGCCTCGGCGGCCGCGGACAGACGGGCCGGCGTGAGCGCCGACGGCGGCTCGCCCGCCTCGACGAGGTCGCGCACGGCGCGACCGACGACCCTGTGCGCGCTGCGGTAGCCGAGGCCGCCGACGAGGGCGAGCACGTCGGCGACGTCGGCCGCGGTGACGAAGCTCTCGCGCGCGATCTGCTCGAAGCGCGCCGGCCGGAGCTCGATGCCCTCCAGCATGGACGCCGTGAGCCGGGCGATCGCCACCGCCTCGTCGAGCGCCCGCGGCACCGTCCCGTTCAGGAGGTGGAAGTGATCGGTGCGCGCCGAGCCGGCGTGCAGCGTCGCGACCGCCGCGGCCAGGTCGCCGGCGGCCTGACCGGCCTGGGTACGGATCGCGGCGAGGGCGTACGGGTTCTTCTTCTGCGGCATCAGTGCGCTCGCGCGGCTGTGCGCATCGGCGAGCTCGAGCAGCCCGAACTCCTGGCTGGCGTAGATCTCGAAGTCCTGGCCGAGCTGGCTCTGATGCGTGGCCGCGATCGCGAGCGCCGCGAGTAGCTCGAGGTACACGTCGGCCTGCCAGGCGGCGTCCTTCGTGTGCTCGACCAGCCCGTCGCACCCGAGCAGCTCGGCGAGGCGCCCCCGATCGAGCGCCCAGCGGGAACCGGCGCTGCCGCCGGCGCCGGCGACGCTCGCCCCGAGCGCGGCGTGCGACCCGCGAGCGCGCTCGGCGTCGCGCAGGGCCGGATAGGCGTAGGCCAGCAACAGATGGCCGACCGTCGTCGGCTGGGCCGGCTGCAGATACGTGTAGTCGGCGGCGAGCGCGGCGCGCGTTACGCGCGCGTGCCGGGCGAGCGCCGCGGCTTGGTCGACGAGCGCGTCGTGCAGGTCGCGCACGGCGCTCCTGGCGGTGAGGCGGAGCCCGACGCGAAAGGCCTCGCGGCGCGGCCGGCCCGCGCTCAGCCAGCCGGCCGCCGAGCGGCCGACGCGCCGGCCCAGCTCCGCCTCGCGCGCGTTGAACGCGTCTCCGAGCGACGGATCCCACGGGAACTCGTCGCCGGGGATCGCATGCAGCTCGAGTAGCCCGCGCAGGAGCACGCGTGCGTCGTCGCCGGCCAGGTCGCCGCCCTCGACGAGCGCCACCGCGTGCGCCAGATCGGCGAGCGAGAGCCCGTGCGCGAGCCGGGGGCCGTGCGCGCTCTCGGCGGCGTAGGCGGCCGCGACCAGCTCGCCGGCTGCACTGTCCCGCAGCCTTCCGCCGCGGCCCAGCTCCTCGGTCTCCGTCATCTGACGGAGCCTAGAGAACTCGGGTTCAGGGCTGGAGGCCGCCGATGTCGAGGATCGCCTTCGCTTTCGCCACCCCGACGACGTGCCCCTTCTGCTCGTAGAGGGCAAGCGCCTGCCGCGCGGCCTCCTCGCTGCCAGCGCGGCCGGTCTCCCGGAGCACCTCGGCCAACCCCAGCCATATGTCAGCCCGAATATCGAGCAGCTCGCTTCCGTCGACGATCTCGACGGCAGCCTGCGCCAGCGACTCGGCCTGCTCGGACTCGCCCCGCGCCGCGAGCACCTTCGCCAGCAGCAGTCGTGACAAGGCGTCGAAGCCCGGGTCATGGTTGCCGCCGAGCTCGGTGCTCATCGCGATGTACCGCTCCGCCTCGCCCAATCGCCGTTCGCGATAGGCGACATCGCCGAGGAGAACGGCGGTGCCCGCGAGCGCGAACCTCTCGCCCATGCGCTCGAGGATGTCGAAGGCTTCGCGCAGCATCGGCTCGGCCGCCGACCAATCGTCCGCGAGCGAGTAGACCTCCCAAAGGCAACCGGCAGAGGAGGCATAGGCGAGCTCCTTACCGCGTTCCCGCAAGCGCTCACGCCACTCCGAGAACGCCGCCAACGCTCCGTCGAAGTCGGCGGCCCGCGCACGCAGGTGCCCGAGGAGGTGGAGACCGAGGTCGCGCACCGATTCGACGTCGCCCATCCGCTCGAGGATCTCGTCGACGTAGCGGAGACCTTCCTCGACCGGGACCGGTCCGTAGATGAGCGGAGGCGGCACCGAGAGAGCGAGGATCTCCGCCTCGAGGACCTGGTCGCCGGCATGTCGGGCGTGGCGGAGCGCTTCCTCGAACGCCCGGGCGTTTTCGTCGAGCTCGAGGCGTCGCAAACGGCAATGCGCGACCAGTCGCCAGGCGCGTGCGAGCGTTGCGTCGTCGTCGTCCGGAAGCGACGCGATCGCGGACTCTGCCTCCCCCAGAGCCGAGTCGATCGCCCCCTCGGGCTCGCGGCGTAAGCGCACATACGCCAGCTCGACTCGCGCTCGCCACTCGATCCGGGCGTCGCCGTCCTGCCGCGCGTGTGCAACGGCTTCGTCGAGAGTCTCCTCCGCCTGCGCAAGCTCGCCTGCCTGGTAGAAGGCTGTCCCGAGCTCGACGAGAAGCGAGCGCCGCTGAGCCCCGGGATCCGGGACGAGCCGCACAGCGCGGCCGAACAGGTTGACAGCCGCGCCGATGTCCTGCCGGCCCTGGGCACCGCGGGCCGCGGCGGCGAGCTGCTCGGACGCCCGTGCTCCCAGGGCAGGATCAGACGTGCCGAGCTCTTCGCAGTAGCAGTAGGCCTGCTCGAGGTGATAGCCGACGATCTCCGGCGGAGCTCCCTCTCCCAGCCGGGCGACGAGCCAGTCCGCGAAGCGCTCGTGCAACTCCCCGCGCTGACGCTTCGGCATCGCCTCATAGGCGGCGTCCCGGATCAGGATGTGGCCGAAGCGGAAAGCATCGTCCCCGGGGAGCGTCGCGCGATCGGGTCGGATCAGCTCCTTGCGCACGAGTGCGAGCAACTCCGTGCCAACGTGCTGCCGTGCAGGCTGGGGCAGCAGTTCGGCGACGGCACCGCGGTGGAACAGCCGTCCCTCGACAGAACCACGTTCGACGACCGCCCGCTCGTCGGCCGAAAGCGCGTCGATCCTGGCCGCGAGCAGCGCCTGCAGCGTCGCCGGGATCTCGAGCTCGACGGTTGCGGACTCGGCCTGCAGTGCCACGAGCTGTTCGACGAACAGCGGGTTTCCTTCCGCAGCCGCGACAATCCGTGCCTGCGCCTGTGCCGGCAGGTCTCCCAGCTCTTCCACCAGCAGCTCGGCCTCGGTGCCCCCGAGTGGCTCGAGGATGAGCAGCAACGCATTCCCCCGCGGCGTCGACCAGCCCGGTCGGAGCTCGAAGAGCTGGGGACGCGCCATGCAGAGAAGGAGCAGCGGGGCGTCCTGCGCGAATGCGGCGAGGTACTCGATCAGGTCGAGCAGCGTCGGCTCGGCCCACTGAATGTCGTCGAAGACCACGATCAGCGGCGTGTCTCCGGCGACCGTCTCCAACAGGCGCCGAAAGCCCCACGCGATCTCCTCCGACGAGGCAGCAGCTTCCGAACCGAGTGCGGCGTCGATCCGCTCCAGGGCAAGATCCGAATCGGTCGCCCCGTGAAGCGCCCCGCGAAGGTCGCCGATCTGCGAAGCGATCTCCGCCAACGGCCAGTACGTGATCCCCTCTCCGTAGGAAAGGCAGCGCCCGACGAGAACGCGCGCCGCACAGCGAGACAGGAGTTCGCGCGCGAGACGAGACTTGCCGATCCCGGGCTCCCCGACGATCGTCGCGAGCTGCGGTGCGCGCCGGCCGACCGCAGCCTCGAACGCGCGCTCGAGGGATGCGAGCTCCTGCTCGCGCCCGACGAACGGCGCCGAAATCGCGGCGGTGAACGCGGGCACATCAGCGGTGAGCTTCAACAACCGGAACGCCGGCACAGGCTCGCTCTTGCCTTTCAGTTCAAGCGGCTCGACCGGCGCCGCCACAACCGCGCCCCGCACGAACCGCTCCGTTGCAGCACCGATCAGGATCTCCCCCGTCGACGCAGCCTGCTCCAATCGGGCGGCGACGTTCACGGCATCTCCGGTGACCAAAGCCTCGCCGCTTCCGGCGACGACCTCGCCGGTGTTCACGCCGATCCGCACCTCCAGCCCGAGCGAAGCCACCGCCTCCCGCATCTCTACAGCGGCACGTACCGCGCGCAGGGGATCGTCCTCATGCACCCGCGGGATCCCGAACACGGCCATCGCCGCGTCGCCCACGAACTTCTCGACCGTCCCTCCGTGGTGCTCGAGAATCGCACGCAACTCGGCGTGATAGCCGCGCATCACCGTGCGCAGCACCTCCGGGTCGGAGCGCTCACCAAGAGCCGTCGACCCAACGAGATCGCAGAAGACCACCGTCACGGTCTTTCGCACATCGGCACCTAGGCCGTCCGCGAGCGGCGCGCCACACGAGCCGCAGAACCGGAAGCCGACCGGACTCTCCGCTCCGCACTCGGAGCACACCGCCACCGCACAAGCCTAGGGGAGCGAGCGTCGTGCGGCAGCATTCGCCGCCGTCTCGGCGCTTTTTTGCTTAGTCGCGCGCCGTTCGGTACAGTGAACCTAATGGTTCAGTATTCCACACAGGACGACCGCGCCTTCGCAGCCCTCGCCGACCCGACCCGTCGCGCCGTCCTCGAACGGCTCGGCGCCGGCAGCGCGACGATCACCGAGCTCGCCGAGCCCTTCGGCATGTCGCTGACCGGCATGAAGAAGCACATCCGTCTGCTCGAGGAGGCGCAGCTCGTTAGAACGGAGAAGGTCGGTCGTGTCCGCAGGTGCAGGCTTGCGCCCTACGCCTTCAAGGGCATGAGCACGTGGCTGCAGCGGCTCGACCGGTTCGCCCAGGTCGTCGAACGCACGAAAGGAGAGCGATGAGCACAAGTGCGAAGGGCAAGCAGCAGTCCGCCAAGAGCACCAAGGAGAAACAAGGATTTACAGCCGAGGAAAGGGCGGCAATGAGAGCGCGCGCCCGAGAGCTGAAGGACAAGACGGACGGGGAAAGCGCCGTGCGCGCCGCGATCGCCGCGATGTCGCCGCAGGATCGCGCCCTCGCCAAGCGGCTCCACGAGCTCATCAAAGCGACCGCCCCAGACCTCTCGCCGAAGACCTGGTACGGGATGCCGGCGTATGCCAAGGACGGCAAGGTCGTCTGCTTCTTCCGCGACGCGGGGAAATTCAAGGAGCGGTACGCGATGTTCGGCTTCAACGACACCGCGAAGCTCGACAAAGGCTCCATGTGGCCGGTCGCCTTCGCGCTGACGAAGTTGACCGCAGCCGACGAGGCCAGGATCGGCGCGCTCGTGAAGAAGGCGGTTGGCTGATGAACGAGACCACCGTCACCACCCCCAGCGAGCTCGAGATCCGGGTCGAGCGAGTCTTCGACGCGCCGCGCGCGCACGTCTTCTCCGTCTGGACGGATCCGCAGCTGATCCCCGAATGGTGGGGCGAGGGCACGGTCGTCGAGGAGATGGACGTCCGTCCCGGCGGCACGTACCGCTTCCGCACGGCGTACGGCGTCGTCGAGGGCGAGTTCCGCGAGGTCGACGCGCCCGAGCGGCTCGTGCAGACGTTCCAGAATCACCTGCAGACGCTGGAGTTCGAGGATCTGGGCGACCGGACGAAGCTGACGCAGACGATGCGCTTCGCCACGAGCGAGGAGCGCGACACCACGATGCAGTACGGCGTCGAGGAAGGAGCGAAGGGCGGCTTCGCGCGCGTCGACGCGCTGCTGCAGCGGCTAACGGTCGACGCGTGAGCCACCGACGAGGACATTCGGGGCCGGAGGCACGGATCCGTTCCGTGTCCTCCGGCTCGACGCGGAACGAGTGACGGTCGTGAACGAACCGGCGCATAGGCTGATGTGTCGCGGTCAGCTGAACGGGAGGAGCGCGCCTTCGTGCTCGAGGAGGAAGCGCTTGACGTCGAGCCCGCCTCCGAAGCCGGTGAGCGATCCATTCGCGCCGATCACGCGATGGCACGGCAGGACGATCGGCAGCGGGTTCTGGCCGTTGGCAGCGCCGACTGGACGGGCCGCCTCGGGGCCGAGCCCGAGCCGGCGCGCCTGCTCGCCGTAGCTCACGGTTTGCCCGTACGGAATCGATGCAAGCGCCAGCCAGCAGCGCCGCTGGAACTCGGTTCCGTGCAGCTCGAGCGGCACGTCGAAGGTCACGAGGTCGCCGTCGAAGTACGCCTCGAGCTGCCGCGCCGCTTCGACCAGCACGTGCGACGAGCCTTCAGGCCGCATCGACCGCCCGTCGAAGAGCACCGCGCGCAGTCCGGCCTCGGACGCGATGAGACCAAGCGGGCCGATTGGGCTGTCGACGACGGCGCGCGGCATCACGTGAATCTAGAACGCGCAGTCGACGGTGTACGTGAGGTCGTAATTCGGGGGCACGCGGGCGTATCGCTTGCTCGTCTGTCAGTCCGGGTACTCGTCCTTCCGCCACGTGCGCGGCTCGGCCGGTTGGACTTTCGGCGTTCGCTCGAGCAGGAAGTTGTAGTACGGCGCGACGAACGGATCGGGCGCCGACACGGTGTACGTGTGGTAGACCGTCCCGTTCTCGCGCGCGAAGGCGAGCCAGCTCGGGTTCTCGCGGAGACCGTCCTCGAGCTTGGCCCCGACCTGCTCCGACCACTCCTGCAGCCACTCGGGCGGGTGGTCGACCATCTCCTTGACCTCGGGAATCTGCAGCGCCTGTTCCTTCTTCAACGCGAGGCCGAGGTCGAAGGCGAACTCGGTGTTGTAGGTGGAGACGTAGGGGAATTGCCAGCCCATCCGCCGCTTGTATGCGGTCAGCCGCTCGATCGGCGCACGCGAAAAGCAGATCAGCGTCACGTCGCGGTGGTTCAGGTGGACGAGCGTGCCGTCGAGCCCGTCGGCCAGGCCGGTGCAGCCGGGGCAGGCGCCGTTCGTGTAGTCGGGCCCGAACATGATGTTGTAGGCGAGCAGCTGCGACCGGCCGTAGAAGAGGTCGGCGAGGGTCTTCTTGCCGTCCTCCGTGTCGAACTCGTATTCCTTCTCGACCGGGATCCAGGGGAGGTCGAGACGCTGTCTCTTGATCTCCTCGTTACGTTCTGCCTGCTCGGCCTCGAGCTTGGCGAGCTCGTTCCGGGCCGCCTGCCATTCCTCGCGGGTTCCTATCGTGTGCTCGGGCATCTCATCTCCCTCTGTCGGGCTCGGGGGTCACATAATGAGACCGTCGGCGGCCCGAAAACTCATCGCAGCTGCGGGGGCACCGAGTGGTTTGACGATTGCGTTCGGCTACCGCGGTGACTTCCACGATCCCGGGAGGGGCGTTTGCGGGAGCTCAGCCCTTGCGTCGGAGCTTCTTCAGCCCGTCGAGGATCAGGTCGAGACCGAACTCGAACTCCTGCCGGCCGTCGGGGGCTGTGGCCGCCATGTGCTGCTCGGCGTGCTCGGCGAGGTACGGGAACTGCGGGCGCATCTGCTCCAGGAATCGCGCCGCCCACTCCTCGAGATTCTCGTCACCGCTGGGAACGAGCATGCGCGCGGCATTGGCATGCCCGAGCTGCCACAGCGTGAAGCCGAAGATGTGGCTGTCGAGCGTGTGGTACGCGGAATACGCCAGCTCGGTGGAGAAGCCCGCCTCGCGGAGACGGCGCAGCAACCATTCCATGTAGCGGATGCGCGGCCCGCCGACAACACGCATGTCGCTCGGCAGCAGCGCGAGGCTGCACGCCCACTGGTGCGCGATCAGCAGGTCGTGCGCCGAGGTTGCGCAGCGGCGGATCGCGGCGTCCCACCGAGGCTCGTCGTCCCCCGGGAGCTCGAACTGCTCGACGACGCGGTCGACCATCGCCGCCACGAGCTCGCCCTTGTTCGCGACGTGGTTGTAAAGCGACATCGCTTCGACACCGAGCGCCCGGCCGAGCTTGCGCATCGTCAACGCCTCGATGCCGTCCTTGTCCGCAAGCGCGATCGCGTGCTCGAGCACGCGCTCCTTCGTCAGCGGCTTCCGACCGGACTTTGTGGGCATGGGCTTGACAGACTTACGCCGTACGTACTACCTTACCCCG
>VAYM01000169.1 GCA_005884945.1 Actinomycetota bacterium
AGATACGTCGCGAACCAGACGCCGACGAGCACGAAGCCACGGCGCGAGCGCAGCAGGAGCCCGAGCGCTCCCGCGACCGGCAGCCATTCGATGACCCGTGAGATCCAGAAGTGCTCGCGAAGCGCGAGCAGCACGTTGTTGAGGTGGCCCCAGCTGTTCGTCTGCGGGTTGTGGATGCGGTGCAGGAGGCTGTCGAGCCCAGCCGCCGTCCGCGGCCCGGGAGCCGGGGCGGCCGCGAGCTGTCCGAGACCGCGGTACTTCCAGACCGCGAGCGTCAGGAGCGGGACCGCGAGCGCGGCGGCGAACGGAAGCAGAGCCCGCCACCGGTAGACGAGCAGCATCAGGGCCGGGACGAAGAGGAAGATCGCGTTCGAGGGCTTGATGCCGATCGAATAGCCGGCGGCGAGCCCGGCGAGCGCGGCGTCGTGCCAGCGGCGCGAGTCGAGGAGCCGGAGGCAGAAGTACGCGGAGACGATCAGCGCCACCGTCGACGGGAAGTCGGCTCCCGGCGTGAGGCCGACGAACTGCGGCAGCGTCAGCTCGTTCCACTTCTGGTGGTAACCCGGCAGAACGAACGCACTGCCGAGGTACGGCACTGCGATCCACAGGACGGCGGCCCAGTAACCGAACAGCCGGCCGGCGATGCGCGCGCCGATCCCGTAGACGCACGCGAGCGCAACCGGGAGCAAGACGAGCACGTCGAAGAGGACGATTGCCGGGGCGGCCGAGGCGAGGTTCGGACCCGCGATCGCGGCGATCGGCATCAAGAGGAACGACCAGCCGTAGCCGACATACGTCGGCGGCAGGTGTCCGTGGACGAGCAGACGCGCACCCGTGTAGTGCCAGAGCTGGTCGCCGCCCGCGTAGTAGAGCCAGCCGTTGTGTCGGACTGTGAGCGCGAGCGCGAGCACGGCGAGCCACTGCGCTCCGATCAGCACCGACAGCACGTAGAGCGGCCGCACCGCGACGAGCGCTTCCCGGCCGCGGACGATCAGATCGGCCGCACGCTGCACACGCGCGGGGAGGACGGCCGCGTGCGCGCTCATGCGTTCGCGCCGGCGACTGCGGCCACGTTCTCGCGGTACCAGGCGATCGTCCGCTCGAGCCCTTCGCGAAGTGGTGTGTGCGCCTCGAAGCCGAACAGCTCGCGCGCACGCGACGTGTCGAGGCTGCGGCGCGGCTGGCCGTTCGGCATCGAGGGGTCCCAGACGATCTCGCCTTCGAAGCCGGTGAGCTCGGCGATCAGCTCCGCGGTCTCGCGAATCGTCGTCTCCACTCCCGTGCCGAGGTTCACCGGCTCAGCGCCGTCGTACCGATCGGCTGCGAGCACGAGACCCTCGGCACAGTCGTCGACGTACAGGAACTCGCGCGACGGGGACCCGTCGCCCCACAGCACGACCTGGTCGCGCGACCCTGTCATCTTGCGAATCAGGTCCGGGATCACGTGCGCGTTCTGCGTGTCGAAGCTGTCGCGCGGCCCGTACATGTTCGCCGGCAGGAGGTAGATCGCGTCGAGCCCGTACTGCTCGCGGTAGCTCTGCGCGCCGACGAGTACCGACTTCTTCGCCACTCCGTAGGGGGCGTTCGTCTCTTCGGGATAGCCGTTCCAGAGCTCGTCCTCGCGGAAAGGAACGGGGGTGTGCTTCGGATAGGCGCAGACCGTGCCTGCGAGGACGAGCTTCTCCACGTCGTGCACCCGTGCGAGCTCGAGGATGTACGCGCCCATGACCTGGTTCGCGAACCAGAACCGCCCGGGGTTGCGCATGTTCGCGCCGATGCCCCCGACTTCGGCAGCGAGGTGGAAGACGCGCTCCGGCCTTGCGTCTCGGAACAGCCGTTCGCCGTCCTCCCAGCGCGTGAGGTCGTAGTCGCGACGGCGCGCGACGACGACCTCGTGACCTTCGCGCTCGAGGCGCGCGACGAGGTGCGACCCGAGGAACCCGCCGCCGCCGGTGACGAGGAGCCTCACGCCGGCGAGCGCTCCGCCGTCAGCCAGTCGACGCGGCCGATCCAGCGGTCGCGGTTCGCCGCGTACCAGGCGATCGTGCGCGAGACGCCTTCCTCCCACGAGACTCGCGCCGGGTCGGAAGCGCTCGGGAACGGAGACGATCTCGCGCCCCGACCAGTACCCCTCCGTCTCGCCGACGCCGAGGATCAGCGCAGCCCAGTCGCCCATCGAGACGTTCTTGCCCTGGCCGTAGGCGTAGAGGTCGCCGGGAACGCCGTGTGCTGCGACTGCGAGATGTCCGCGCACGCCGTCGGTGCAGAAGCAGAAGTCGCGCATCGGGTCGAGCTGCCCGAGCTCGATGCGCTCGCGCTCGAGCGCCTGCGTGACGATCGTGCCTGTGATGTAGCGCGGGTTCTGGCGCGGGCCGTAGTTGTTGAACATCCTCGTCACGACGCCCGGCAGCCCGAATGCGTCGTGGTAGTTCATCGTCAGGAAATCGGCCGCGACCTTCGACGTCGCGTACACGGACTTCGGGTTGATCGGCGAGCGCTCGTGCAGGATGAGGCCGCCTTCCTCGTCGTAGTCGTGGTGATGCGCGACCGCTTCGCGCACGTTGCCGTACTCCTCCGACGTGCCCGCTGTGTCGAACTTCTCCAGCTCGAGGCCGTTGTCGACGACGGATTGCAGGAGGTTGAGCGTGCCGAGCGTGTTCGCCATCACGGTCTCGTAGGGGCGGTGCCACGACTCGCCGACGTGCGCTTGCGCGCCGAGATGGAAGATGTACGGGCGGTCGTCCACCTTGCGTAGGTCCTTCATTAGGTAGTCCACGGACGTCTTGTCCGTCAGGTCGGCGAAGTGGACGGTGAGCCGCCGGCGGACCCGGCCGATGTTGTTCAGGGCGCCGCTCGACGTCGCTCGGACGAACGCGTGGACGTTCGCATCCAGGGCCGTGCGGCCCGTGAAGAAATCGCCGTACTCGCGCCGGAGCTCTGCCAGCGCTTCGTCCGTCCAGGGGGAGTCAGAGCCGTTTGGTTTCATCAGGGCTGTGCCGGGCGAGGAGCAGCCCAAGACTAGCCCGTTCCGCGGCCAGAGCGCCGTTCGGAGCGGGCTCGTCACGAGTCTTTCGTACGTCACGCTCAGCGTCGCCGGCGCGGTCGCCGGCGTGTACCTCGCGCACAAGTTCGGACGCAACGACGAGACCGACGGCTTCATGGGCGCGTACGGCGTCTACCTCGTGCTCGTGTTCGGCGCGCAGGCGTTCCGGATGGTGATCGTTCCCGACCTGACGCGCGCTGCGGCGGAAGGGCGGCTCGGGAGCGAGTTCGGCGCGTACGCGGCGGCGATGCTCGTCGTCGCGGTTCCCGCGACCGCCGTGGTCGCTCTCTTCCCTGCGTTCTTCGGCGAGCTGATCACCGGGAGGCTGCCGCACACCTCGGCGGTGATCGCCGGTCGTGCGCTGACGTGGATCGTGCCGGCGGCGTTCGGGCAGTTGCTCGCCGCACTCGCTGCGAGCGCGCTCGCAGCGCGCGACTCGTACGCGCCGGCGGCCGCCGGTTTCGGTCTCGGCGGGATCGCCGGCCTCGTGACGTTCGTCGCGCTCGCGGACAGTCACGGGCTGATCGCCCTTGCGTGGGGGCTGGCGTTGAACGCTGCGCTAGCTCTCGTTCTTCCGTTGACCGCCCTTCTTCTCCACGGAGGACGCGTTCACCACCTTCGAGGCGGCGCGGCGCTTGCTGCGCGTGCGCGGCTCTGGCGGCTCGCGTCGGGCGCGGCATGCCCGCTCGCCGTGCAGGCGCTGTACGTGATCGCCCTCCGCTTCGCGGCGGGAACCGGTGAGGGAGCGGTGACGAGCCTTTCCTACGCGTATCTCCTCGCCGCGACGTTCGTCACGGCGACGGCGTTCTCACTCTCGCTGATCGCTGCGGCGCCGCTGACAAGGCGCGGCCTCGATGCCGAAGCGGCCGCGCAGCACGTCGTCCACTCGGGGTGGGTCAGCCTTGCGCTCGTCGGCGCCGGCGCGGGGATCGTTGCGCTCGTCGGGGGCCGCGTCGTCACGGCGCTGCTGGGTCACGCGTACTCGGGCGCCGTCGGCGACCAGCTCGGTCAGCTCGTCGTCTACCTCTCCCCGTGGATGATCGGCTCGGCCGCGTTCTCGATCACGTACCCGTTGCTCTTCGTAACCCGGCGGACGCAATGGCTCGTCCCGCTCGCGATCGGCGTCGTCGTCGTCGACATCCCGGTCTCGATCGCCGGCCGCGCGTGGGGCGGTCTGACCGGCGTCGCCGTCGCGCTCGGCGTGTCGACGCTGCTGCTCGTGTTCGGGCTGATGGCCGCGCTGTCCGTGCGGATATTCGCCCTGTCCGCCTACGGGTTGGCGCGACTCGCGTTGATCGTCGGCGCCGCGACGGCGCTCGCATTCGGCGGCGCGTCGCTCGTGGTTGGTGCCGTTCCGGCCGCGGCACTCGGGCTCGTCGTCTACGCGTTGCTGCTCGTATCGGTGCGGCAGCTCGGCCTCGCCGACGCGTGGCACTACGTCCGCGCGCTGCATTAGCAGTGCCGCTACCGGCGATACATGCCGGCTTCTAGCCCGCCATCACGCGGCGCCAGAGTCCACCCTCGTCCTCGCCAAGGCTTACGAGCCTTGGCTGCGGCGAGTGCGGCCTCTGGCTTGGTGCTGGCGACCTAGAAGCTCGACGGCATCACCGGTAGCGGCACTAGCTGAGGCAGTCCGTACAATCTCGCGGGATGCCGGAGGAGAAAAACCGCGTTGCTGCAGGGGTTTCTCCTCCCGAGGAGATCGACGTCGCGACGCTCTACGAGCAGCTCCGCGCGGAGCTGCGGCGCGGGCCTGCCGACGGCACGGGCACGGTCGGCGGCGTGGCCGCGACGCGTGCGCTCGCCGAGCGTTTCTGGCCGGTCAGCGCGGAGCGCGACGCGGGGCACGGGCCGAAGGCGTTCGTGAAACGCGTCCTGCGGAAGCTCATGCGGTGGTACGTCGAGCCGCTCGCGGCCGACCAGCGCGTCTACAACGACTCGGTGCTCAAGCTGGTCGACGCGATCTTCGAACGGGCCGACGACGCGCTGGCCGCACGCGAGGCGTCGGATCGACTCGTGCGCGAGCTCGAGGAACGCCTCGCGCGGCTCGAGCGGCGCCGGGGGACTGCTCCGGGAGCGCCGGCGACCGTGGCGAGCCAGCCGGCGGCTGCGGCCGTCCCCGATTACTTCGCGTTCGAGAGCCGGATGCGCGGCAGCGTCGAGTCGGTCCGCGAGCGGCAGCGTCGATACGTCGACGACTTCCGCGGGCTCGGCGGCCCGGTCCTCGACATCGGTTGCGGTCGCGGTGAGCTCGTGGCGCTGCTCGGACAGGCGGGGATCGACGCTCGCGGCGTCGACGCGGACGCCGACATGGTCGCCTACGCGCGCGGTGACGGTCTCGACGTCCAGCAGGCGGACGCTGTCGCCTATCTCGAGGGGCTGCCGGACGGTTCCCTCGGCGGCGTGTTTCTGGGGCAGGTCGTCGAGCACCTGCCGCCGAACGTGCTCGTCCGTGTCTTCGAGCTGGTCGCAGCGAAGCTCCGCGCAGGCGGGCTGCTCGTCGCGGAGACAATCAACCCGTTGTCACCGCTCGCACTGCGCAACTACTTCGCGGATCTCACGCATGCGCAGCCGCTCGTGCCGGAGACGCTCGAGCTGCTCGCGCGTCAGGCTGGTTTCGCGGAGACCGAGATTCGCTTCCTGAACGAGCCCGCCGAACGGCTGACCGAGCCCGACGATCCGGTGATCGCGTCGAACGTCCGCCGCCTCAACGAGCTCCTGTACGCGCCGCTCGACTACGCGCTCGTGGCGCGTACCTCGTCGTGATCCGGATTCACACTTTCGTCACGCACGCGTTGCAGACACGTACGACTTTTCGACCTAGGCTGTCGGTGGGCGGGAGTGGTGGGATCCAGTTTGTCGGGCGTGTACCTCGAGAGGCTTCGCGATGAGGATCGCCGTCTGCAGCCCGCAGGTGCCGTTCGCCCGCGGCGGCGCAGAGATCTTCGCCGACGACCTCGTCGCCGAGCTCCGCGCCCGCGACCACGAGGTCGACCACGTCACCGTTCCGTACAAGTGGTATCCCGGCGAGCGCGTCCTCAGCCAGGCGTTCGTGTGGCGGCTCCTCGATCTCGAAGAAGCCGACGGACGCGCCATCGACCTCGTCATTGCGACGAAGTTTCCGTCGTACGCCGTCCGCCACCCACGCAAGGTCGTCTGGCTCCTCCACCAGTTCCGGCAGGCGTACGAGCTCGACCGCACCGACCTCGGTCAGTTCGGGGAGAGCGCGGAGGATCGCGCCACGCGTCGCGCCGTTCAGCGACTCGATCGCGTCGCGCTCGGCGAGGCGCACAGGCTCTTCGCAACGTCACGCAACGTCGCCGACCGCCTGGAGCGTTCCATCGGCCTGCACGCCGAGGTGATGCCGCATCCGCCGCAGGAGCTTCCGTATCGGACGGAGAGCTACGACGACTTCGTCCTCTCCGTCGGCCGGCTCGATCGCGCCAAGCGGCACGAGCTCCTCCTCGATGCGCTCGCCGCGGATGGGTCGTTGCAGTGCGTCATCGTCGGCGACGGCCCCGATCGCGAGCGGCTGGAGAGCGTCGCGCGGCGCCATGGTCTCGACGGACGCGTCCGCTTCACCGGCCGCGTCGACGAACAGGAGCTCGCGGACCTCTACGCGCGCTGCCTCGCGGTCTACTACGCGCCGGTCGACGAGGACTTCGGGATGGTCCCGTTCGAGGCGTTTCTTTCCGAGTAGCCGGTCGTAACGACGACCGACGCCGGCGGCCCGCTAGAGGTCGTCACCGACAGGCGGACCGGTCTCGTGTGCGAGCCGCGCGCGATCGCGGTCGCCGAAGCGTGTGCGTGGCTTCGCGCGCATGTCGAGGACGCCAAGGAGTGGGGAAGAGCCGGAAAGGAGATCGCAGGGCGCGTCTCGTGGGACGAGACGATCGAACGTCTTCTCTCGTGAAGATCGCGTACTACTCGCCGCTGCCGCCGGAACGCTCCGGCATCGCCGACTACAGCGCGTTGCTCCTACCCGCGCTGGAGCGGCTCGTCGACGTCGAGACCGTCCGTCGCGGCCGCACTCGTCCGGTCGCGGCCGACGTCGCGGTGTACCACGTCGGCAACGATCCGGAAGCGCACGGATGGATCGTGGACGCGCTTCGGCGCAGACGAGGCGTCGTCGTGCTGCACGACTTCGTCCTCCACCACCTCGTCGCCGGCCTCACCCTCGGCCGCAAGGATGGGCCGGCGTATCTCGCAGCGATGGAACGGGACGCCGGAACCCCGGGCCGTTTGCTCGCGCACGGAGTGCTCGAAGGTCGGGTCGCTCCTCTGTGGGAGACGCGGCCGGAGGAGTTCCCGCTCGTCGGTCAGATCCTCGAGTCCGCGACGGCGTTGATCGTGCACTCACGCTATGTCGAGCGGCGCGCGCGCGCGGCCGGCTACCGCGGCTCGATCTGGCGAATCCCGCATCCGGCGTGGCCGGCGCCGACGGTGGAAGCCGCGCAGGTCGAAGGCCGTCCCGTCTTCGGTTGCTTCGGGCACCTGAACGCGAGCAAGCGAATCCCGCAACTCGTCGATGCGTTCGAGCTCGTCCGCCGACGCCATCCGCAGGCGAAGCTCCTGCTCGTCGGCCCCGCCTCGCCCGGCTTCGATGCCGACCGCTTCCGCGGTGAGGGGATCGAGCACCTCGACTACGTCCCGGAGGACCGCCTGTGGTCGCTGATGGCCGCGTGCGACGCGTGCGTCTCGTTGCGCGCTCCGACGATGGGCGAGACGTCCGGCAGCGCGATTCGCGCGCTGTCGCTCGGCCGTCCGCTCGTAGTCAGCGATCTCGGCTGGTTCTCCGAGCTCCCGAACGACGTCGCGCTGAAGGTCCCGGTGGACGACGACGAGGTTCCGGCGCTCGCGGCCTCGCTCGAGCTGCTCGCGGCGAGCGAGGCGACGCAGCGTGCGATGAGCGACGCTGCGCGGGCGTACGTCGGGCGCGAGCACGACCTCGCTCGTGCCGCCGAGCTCTACGCCACGGCGCTCGAGGAAGCGGCCGGCGGCGCAATGGTCGCGGGCGCCGTCGTCGCGGAGGTCGCCTACGCGGCGGCCGAGGTCGGGATCTCGCCCGGCACGGTCGTCGCGCACGAGCTGACGGAACGGCTGGACGAGCTCGGGCTCGCGCCGAACGGACGACCGGAGCCCGCGCCGCCCGTGCCCGCACATCGACTCGCGCGCGTGCCGATTTGGGCGTGGCTCGCCGCGATCGTCGTTCTCTCGACGGTTGTGCGCTTCATCCTGTCCCGCCGCGTTGCCGCTCCGTGGATCATGGTCGACGAGCTCATCTACTCCGAGCTCGCGAAGAGCTTCGCGTCGACCGGCCACTTCCTGATCCGCGGGGAGCATCACGGCGCCTACGGCTTCGTCTATCCGGTCCTGCTCTCGCCCGCGTGGAAGGTGTTCTCGGCCGTCCCGGACGCGTACGCCGCCGCGAAGGCGTTCGGGTCGCTGGCGATGTCGCTGGCTGCGGTACCGACGTACTTCCTCGCGCGCCGTGTCCTCGCGCCGTTGCCCGCGCTGCTCGCCGCCGTCTTCGCCGTCGTCGTTCCGTCGATGGCGTACACCGGGACGCTCATGACGGAGACCGTCTTCTATCCGCTCTTCGTCTGCGTTGCGCTCGCGCTCGTCCTCGCGCTGGAGCGGCCGACGGTCATGCGCCAGTTCGCGCTCCTCGGCGTCTGTCTCCTCGCCTACCTGACACGCACGCAGGCCGTGGTGCTCGTCCCCGCCGTCGCAAGCGCGCCGCTCGTGCTCGCATTCGTCGACAAGCGGCGCATTCGGACGGCGGTGCGCTCGTTCGGCGTGCTCTACGGCGTGCTCGCCGCTGCCGTCGCGGGTGTGATCATCGTCCAGCTCGCGCGCGGAAAATCGCCGTACGACGTCTTCGGGAGCTACAGCGTCACCGGTCACACGCACTACTCGTTCGGCGACGTGCTGCGCTGGCTCGTGTACCACGTCGCCGAGCTCGATCTCTACCTCGGCGTGCTTCCCTTCGCGGCGCTTCTCCTTCTCGCCGTCACCGTGCGAACGCTCGACCGGCCGGCCCGCATCCTCGTCGTCGCAACGCTCTCGCTCTCGTGCTGGCTCGCGCTCGAGGTCGCCGCGTTCGCCTCCTCGATCTCGTTCCGCATCGAGGAGCGGAACCTGTTCTACGTCGCGCCGCTCTTCCTCATCGCACTGCTCGCGTGGATCGAGCGTGGGCTCCCACGGCCGGGCCGAGCCGTCGCCGTCTGTGCGGCGATCGCAGCCGCACTCCCCGGCGTGATCCCGTACGAGCGGTTCATCGACACGCCTGCCGAGTCGGACACGCTCGCGCTCCTGCCGCTCTGGTGGCTGCAGGAGAACCTGATCACCATCTCGGAGGTCGTGCTCGTCGTCGTCGCGGCCACGATCGTCCTCGCCTGCTCCTTCCTCCTCGTCCCGCGCCGCTGGGCGTACGTCCTGCCCGCGGCGGTCCTCGCGTGGTTCCTCTTCGCGGCGGAGCGGATCGAGGACTTCGACCACGGTTTCCCGAAGGCTTCGGTCGGCGCGCGCTACCAGGGGATCAAGGTCGCTCATCGAGACTGGATCGACCGCGCCGTCGGGCGCAAAGCGAACGTTGCGTTCCTCTGGTCGGGCGGCGACAAGAACGCGCAGTTCCGTCTGTGGGAGAACGAGTTCTTCAACCGCAGCGTCGGGCCCGTGTACGACCTCGGCCCGCCGTCACCCGGCGCGCTGCCGGAGACGCCGCTGGCGGAGCAAGTCGACGGGACGTTTCTCGCGCACGGCGATCCGGTCGCTGCGCGGTACGTGCTCGCAGATCGGCGCGTGCATCTCGCGGGCCGCGTCGTCGTGGCGGACACCGGGACCGGCATGGTGCTGCGCCAGCCGGACGGCCCGCTCCGAATCGCGTACCGGATCGACGGTCTCTATCCGGACGACACGTGGTCCGCGCCACGCGTGACATACACGCGTCTCCAGTGTCGCGGCGGACGGCTCGCCGTCGACGTCACGAGCGACGCGACGCTGTTCAACCGCGCGCAGACCGTCGTGGTCGCCGGCAAGCGGGTGACGTTCGAGCCGTCGCAGACGAAGACGCTCGTCGTCCCGCTCCGCCGGCGTGCCGACGGAACCTGCCGGGCGACGTTCACGGTCACGCCGACTGCGATTCCGGCGCTCGTGCTGAGGGGCAGCACGGACACGCGGGTCCTCGGCGCGCACTTCACCTCGTTCCGCTACGCGCCGTGAGGATCGCGTACGACGTCACGCCCCTCTCGCATCCGCGGACGGGAGTGGGCAACTACGTGCTCGGCGCGCTGCAGGGGATGGCCGAGGCATCGGGCGGGGAGGACGAGCTCGTCGCGTTCGGCCCGGTCAGCATCCGCGGGCGGCCGCTGGTCGACGAGGCGCTCGACGGCTTCGCGACGCAGCACCGACTCTTGACGGTGCCGTTCGCACACGCCACGCGACGGGCGTGGAGCAAGCTCGGCCGGCCACCCGCGGAGCGCTTCGTCGGCGCGTTCGACGTCCTCCACTTCACGGACTGGATGCATCCGCCACAGCGCGCCGGAGTGCGCGCGACGATGATCCACGACCTCGGGCCGCTCAAGTACCCGAAGAAGCTGCACCCGCGCACGGTGAGCATGCATACGGCGAACGCCGAGCAGGCGCGCCGCTGCGACGTGGTCTTCGCGAACTCGGAGTTCACGGCGAACGACGTCGTCGAGACACTCGGGATTCCGCGCGAGCGGATCCGCGTGGCCTACCCGGGCGTCGGCCCCGCGTTCACGGCAGAAGGCGACCGCTACGACGCAGGCCGACCGTACGCGTTCTCGACCGCGACGGACGACTGGCGAAAGAACGTCGAAACGCTGCGCGCGGCGTGGCGCGAGCTCGACGACGACCTCGCGCTCGTCACGCTCGACGACGTGGGCTACGTCCCGAACGCGGAGCTGCCGGCGCTCTACCGCGGCGCGTCCGTCTTCGTCTATCCGTCCCGCTTCGAAGGCTTCGGGATTCCGGTGATCGAGGCCCTGGCCTGCGGCGTCCCATGCGTCGTGTCCGCGCATCCCTCGCTGGACGAGGCGGCCGGCGATGCGGCGATTCGCGCGGATCCCGGCGATGCCGGAGCGATTGCGGCGGCGGTGCGGGAAGCGATCGGCCGGCGTGACGAGCTGGTGTCGCGCGGCCGCGAGCACGCGCGCCGGTTCACGTGGCTCGAGACCGGCCGTGCGCATCTGCAGGGATACGCTGAGGCGCTGTGACGCTGGCGGTCGGACTCGACGTCACTCCGCTCGTGCAGACGCGCGCGGGGACGGCGCGCTACATCAACGGTCTCCTGCGCGAGCTCCGTCGCGGTTGCCCTGCCGCGGATTGCGCGCGGGCTCGACGTCCTGCATTGCCCGTCGTATCGCGGCCCGGTCGTCGACGGCGTCCCCCTCGTCGTCACCGTTCACGACCTCGCGGTGTTCCGCCACCCCGAAGCGTTCAACCGCTGGTCGCGCTGGTATGGGCCGCGCGTGATCCCTCGCGTGCTTCGGCGCGCGCGGATCGTGATCGCGGTCTCGGAGTTCACGAAGCGGGAGCTCGTCGATGTGCCGGGCGTTGCCGAGGAGAAGATCCGCGTGATTCCGAACGGGGTCGAGCCCACGTTCTCGCTCGATGGTCCTGCCGCCGAGGGCGACTACGTGCTCGCGGTCGGAACGCTCGAGCCCCGCAAGAACCTCCCACGCATCGTCGACGCCGCACGTCGTGCCGGAGTCGAGCTGCGCGTCGTCGGCGAGCGCGGCTGGGGCGACATCGAGCTCGGCGGCAACGGGGTCCGCTGGCTGGGGCGCGTGCCGGACGACGAGCTCGCGCGGCTGTACCGCGGCGCGCAGTGCGTTGCGTACCCGTCGCTGTACGAAGGGTTCGGGATCCCGGTGCTCGAGGCGATGGCCTGCGGGACGCCGGTCGTGACGAGTCGCGGCGGTGCGACGGAGGAGCTCGCCGACGGGGCGGCCGTACTGGTCGATCCGAGCGATCCCGCCGAGATCGCCGCCGGGATCGAGCGCGCGACGCGGCAGCGCGAGGAGCTCGTGCAACGCGGTCTACAGCGAGCGCGGGCGTTCAGTTGGGAGGCGGTCGCCGAGGCGACGGTCGCCGCGTACCTGGAGGCGGTGTCGTGACGAGGCCGCTCGTCGTGATCGACGCAGACGTCCTCGGCCGCCACCGCACCGGCGACGAGACGTATGTCCAGCAGCTCCTGAACGCTCTGCCGCACGTCGCCGTCGACCTACGCTTCGCGGCGATCACGAGACGCCCGGACCTCGTCCCCGAAGGTGTCGAGCCGCTGCTTCTGCCCGCGCGAAGCCAGGAGCTGCGGATGGCGTGGTCGGTCCCGCGGCTGCTGCGACGCGTCCGTCCCGCGCTGGCGCATTTCCTGCATGCGCTGCCGCTCGCGCATCCGACCCCGTCCGTCGTCACGATCCAGGACCTCTCGTGGGAGCGCGACCCGTCAGTGATGGCCCTGCGGACCCGCCTCACGTTCAAGACCGTCGTCCCGCGCGCGGCACGCGGCGCCGTTCGGGTCCTCGCGATCAGCGATCGCACGAAGCGGGACGTCGTCGAGCTGTACGGCGTTCCCGCGGACAAGGTGATCGTCACGCCGCTGGGCGTCGATCCCTCGTTCAAACCGTCAGCGGACGGCCACGACTCGTACCTCCTCTACGTCGGCGCGATCGAGCCCCGCAAGCAGCCGCTGCTCGCCGCCGACGCTGCACGCGCGCTCGACCGCAGGCTCGTCGTCGTCGGACCGACGAAGGAGCAGGCGCTTGCGGACGAGCTGCGACGCCGCGGCGCGGAGGTGCGCGGATACGTCTCGAAGGACGAGCTCGTCCGCTTGTACCAGCAGGCCGCGTGCCTGGTGTTCCCGTCGCGCTTCGAAGGGTTCGGGCTGCCGATCGTGGAGGCGATGGCGTGCGGAACCCCGGTCGCCGCCTTTCCGGACGCCGCCGTGCGCGAGGTCGCGGGCGACGCCGCCGTGCTCGGGGAGGACGTCACCGAGTGCGTGCGCGCGGCGCTCGCACAGCGCGATCGTCTGACTGCGGCGGGTCTCGAACGGGCGCGCGCGTTCTCGTGGGAGGAGACCGCGCGCCGGACCGCGGCCGTGTATCGCGAGGCGATCGCCGCGTGAAGGTCTCCGCGATCGTCATCGCCACCGGCCGCGAGGAGACGAAGCTGCTCGGCCGCTCCGTTCCCGCGCTCCTGCCGCACGTGGACGAGCTCGTGATCGTCGCGAACGGCCCCGGCAGCGTCGACGGCGACGGGCCGGCAGGCGTGCGTGTCCTCCGGAACGACCGCGTGCTCGGCTTCTCGGCGAACATCAACGCGGGCACGGCGGCGACGTCCGGCGAGTACGTCGTCGTCTCGAATCCGGACGCGGTCGCGGAGCCGGACGCGATCGCCGCGCTCGTCCAGTTCGCGGACGCGCACCCGCGCTGCGGCGTCGCGGGGCCGAAGATGATCAACCCGGACGGGACGCTGCAGGCGTCACGCCGGAGCTTCCCGACGATCGCGGGCTCGCTCGTCCGCCGGACGCCGCTGCGGAAGCTCTTCCCGCCGCTGAAGTGGCAGCGTCGCCACTACCTGCTCGACGCGCCGACCGATCGGCCGCTGCAGGTGGACACGATGCTCGGCGCGTTCCTGTTGATGCGCCGCACGATGCTCGAGGAGCTCGGCGGCTGGGACGCGGGCTACCAGCTGTACGTCGACGACATCGATCTCAACTACCGCGCGATGAAGGCAGGGTGGGAACGCTGGTGGGTGCCGGCGGCGGTCGTCCACCACGAGTACCAGGCGGTGATCGACAAGCGCTTCTTCACGCGGCGCAACTGGTGGCATCTGAAGGCGATGGTGCGTTTCCTGCGAAAGCATCCGGAGCGCCTGCTCGCGCTGCGGTGAAAGTGGCGACCGAGAAGTACGACGTCCAGAGCGAGGGCTGGTCTACGCGGGCGTACGCCGATTCCGCGTCGTACCTCGCACACCGCGCGGCGATGGTCCTGCAGATCGGCCCCGAGCTGCGCGAAGGCGACACGCTGCTCGACCTCGCGTGCGGCGACGGCGGCATCGCGGACTTCTTCC
The DNA here is from genome assembly GCA_005884945.1 of Actinomycetota bacterium. Taxonomy (GTDB): domain Bacteria; phylum Actinomycetota; class Thermoleophilia; order Gaiellales; family Gaiellaceae; genus 3-1-20CM-4-69-9. The sequence continues at coordinate 14,141 of VAYM01000169.1, forward strand.
CGCAGTGGCTGACCTACACCGGCGTCGATGCGAGCGAGCCGATGGTCGCGGCTGCGCGCGCGGCCGACCATCACGTCGTCCACGGCGATCTCAACGAGTACGTGCCGCCCGAACCGGTCGCCGCGACGACGTGCTTCCGAGCGGTCTACTACGCACGCGACCGGCGTGCGTTCTTCGCGCTCGCGCGCAGTTACACCGAGCGGAAGCTCGTGTTCGACCTGAACCCGCGTCAGTTCCGGCTGGACGACGTCGCCGCCGACCTGCGCGGCGCGGGGTTCGAGCACCTCGAGCTCAGGCCTTTCTTCGTGCCCCAGCGCATTCGCCTGCCCGGGCCGCTCGCCGCGGGCCTCCGAGCGCTCGAGGGGACCGGCCCGCTCGCGCGTCTGCTGCTCCGCTTCCGCTTCACCTACGTGTTCGCTGCGAGTTGACGAACGTGTACTTCACGACGGCGCCGAGCACGCGCCGGTCGCCGTTCGCCGGGTCGTAGTCGTGCGGTCGGAAGTGCT
>VAYM01000189.1 GCA_005884945.1 Actinomycetota bacterium
AGCCGCGGATCCAGTAGCCCGGGAGGTACGCCTCGTACGACACCGGCCCGTAGGTGTCTCCCTGCGGGTTCGCGGACTCGCAGCGTCCGTCCGCCTGGATCCGGTCGCGGATCTCGCCCTCGCTGTCGGCCCCGCCGCACGGCTTCAAACTGCCGGCCGACCCGCAGCCGGGCTGCGCCGCTTCGACCGGGAAATGGCAATACGGTGATTGGCCCGACGCGATCCGCTCGGCGCCGATCACGCCCGCATAGCCGACGTCGATCACGTTCGAGTCTGTGACGTTCAGGCCGATCCGGAAGCCCATCAAGAAGACGACCCCCACCGCCAACCATGCGACGGGGATCGAGGGACGCGGGAGCCGGCGCGGGCGGCCTCGCCCGAACGCCAGCAGCATCATGCGGACGATCACGTAGAGGAGGAACGGATACGCAAGCGGGCGCCACGAGAGCGGGCGGCGAAACTCCGCGAGCCCGAGCAGGAACGCGAAGCAGAACCCGAGCCAGACCGGGTAGCTGTTGATCTTGACGCCGCCGAACGCGCCTTTCCCGCCGCGTGCCATCTTCCACGCGACCTGGGGCCCGGTCCACGCTTCGGTGACACGACCGGTGCGGTCGTCGACGCGCCCTGAAGCGATCTCGCCCGCCGGACTCCAGTCGACGCGGAGATTCCAGCAACCGCCGGTCGTTCCGACGGTGCATCGCTCGGGTTTCGGCTCGTACGTCGCCGTCACCTGACGTCCGCGCTGCGGGTAGCGCCCGAGCCAGTCCGCGACCTTGTCGTCCGCGAGGAAGATCTGCTTCGCGCGTGCCTCCGTGAGTCGGGCCGGCGCCTGCGGCGGAGCGAACGGTGTCTGCACGATGCGGCCGTGCGAGTCGTAGATCGGCACCGACGGCGGCGCCGCGTGTGCGGTGGACGGAAGAGTTGCAGCGAAGAGGACCGCGGCCGCCGCGACGAGCAGGCGCGTCAGTGCCGTCTCCGGAACGACCACAGCTTGTTGCCGAGGAAGTTGAGCGGCGTCACGAGCACGATCGCGATCGCCTGCGACACGATCTTCCCGAGGCCTGCCGCGACGAACAGGGTGAGCAGACCCAGGTTCGCGGCGTACACGATCAGCGACACGATCAAGAAACGCAGGCCCTGGTAGCCGACGTGCCCTCGCTGATGGCGAAACGTCCAGACGCGGTTCCACGTGTAGTTGTTCGCCACCGCGACGAGGAACGATCCCGTGGCCGCCAGGGTGTAATGCAGGTTCGCCCAGTTGAGGAGCAGCGCGTAGACGGCGAGATTGACGACGTAGCCGCTCGCGCCGACGATGCAGAACTTGACGAGCTGCTCCCAGTTGCGGCGGCGGCGGAGCGCTTCGGTCGCCCGCGCGCGCAACGTCGGCGCCGCAACGGCTCCAGGCTGCTGGTCCATCGGGGCGCAGCTTAGGCCGCGGACCGGCTTTCCGGCGCGAACCGCACGGTCTCGTCGTATGCGAGACGCCGCTCGCCGCTGTCCGTCTCCACGATCACTTCGACGATCGCGCCGAACGCCCCGATCACGACGTCGCGCAACGTTCCGGCCGACCCGCCGCCGTGCTCGACGGGTCGGCCGCGAAGCTCCGCGAGCGAGAACGTGCGCGCGCGGTAGAAGGCGAGCTCGTCCTCCTCCAGCATCACGAGCGGCGAGCTGATCGCGAGCTCGTCCGCCACGACTGACGCGGTCGGCAACGGCAGGAAACGATGGACGTCGTCGCCGCAGCGAATGTCGAGCCCGAGCGCGCGGATGTCCTCACAGTCGAGCAGAACGTCGACGGGGCGCCCGAGCTGGATCCCGTGCAGACGGACCGGGAGAGCGAGCAGGTCGTCGGCACGGATGGGGCTCACGACAACTGCATCGTGCCCGAGCGGCGAGGGCGAAAACGGATCAACCGCCGTCGAAGCCCTGCTCGCCGACGAGGGGGACGAACCGGCAGGGAACGGAACGGATCACCGCGGGGCCCTCGGGGCTGCGGACGACGAGCTCCAGCCGCTGGGCACGCCTCCGGCCGACCGGGACGACGAGGCGGCCGCGCGGCTCGAGCTGCTCGTACAACAGTTGCGGAAGGTCGGGCGCGGCCGCGGCGACTGCGATTGCGTCGAACGGCGCCCGCTCCGGGACACCGCGGGTGCCGTCGCCCACGTGGACGCGCACGCGCTCGTATCCCGCCGTGGCGAGGTTCTCTCGCGCCCGCTCGGCGAGCTCCGGGATCCGCTCGATCGTGTCGACCTCCGCCGCGAGCTCGGCGAGCACGGCCGCCTGGTAGCCGGAGCCGGTTCCGACGTCCAGCACGCGCTCGCGCCCAGTCAGGGCGAGCGCCTCGCAGATCCGCGCGACCATGTACGGCTGGGAGATCGTCTGACCGCTGCCGATCGGAAGCGCCGCGTCCTCGTACGCGCGATCGCGAAGCTCCGGCGGGACGAAGAGCTCCCGCCGGACGCGCTCCATCGCCGCGAGAACGCGTTCGTCCGCGATGTCGCGACCTCGCAGTTGCTGCTGCACCATCATGAGCCGCAGCTCCTCGTCAGACAGCACGGACGAGTGCTCGCTGATACGCGGGCGGCTGCAGACCGAAGTGCTGGATCACTGCAGGCGCGACCTCGACGATGCTGCGTGGCGCCGCGTCGAGGCCGATCGTGAGCATCGGCACCTCGGAGTCGCCGCGGAGAAGCGAACCGTGGCTACCACCGCCGACGTGGTGACGACCCGCGAGGTCCGCGAATTCGACTCCCGGCGCCGCGGAGACGATCACCTCGCCGGCATTCGGATTTCGCAGCGCCGCCCACGCTCGCGCGAGCCCGTCCGGATGGTCGAGGAGCGACTCGTCGCCGGTCGTGCGGAAACCATTGTCCGCCGGCGCGAAGCGAAGCTCTTCGCGTTCGCGGCGCGCGACGCCCTCGCCGGCCTCGAGGA
>VAYM01000190.1 GCA_005884945.1 Actinomycetota bacterium
CGCTTCGGCTCGCCGACCTACCGGAGCCTGCCGCCGCTGCGGGCGAGCTCGTCGTTCGCGTCGAGGCATGCGGTGTCTGCCGGACGGATCTCCACGTCGTCGACGGCGAGCTGACTCGGCCGAAGCTGCCGCTCGTGATCGGCCACCAGATCGTCGGCGAGGTCGTCGGCGAAGGGCGTCGCGTCGGCATTCCGTGGCTCGGTTGGACCGACGGCGACTGCCGCTACTGCCGCTCCGGCCAGGAGAACCTCTGCGACCGCGCGCAGTTCACGGGTTACGACCGCGACGGCGGCTACGCCGAGTACGCGCTCGCGGACGAGCGCTACTGCTATGCGCTGCCGGCGGACTTCTTCGCGGTCGGCGGCGCGCCCCTCCTCTGCGCCGGTCTGATCGGCTATCGCGCGCTGCGGTTCACCGGCGACGCCGAGCGGCTCGGGCTGTACGGCTTCGGCGCATCGGCGCACATCGTCGCGCAGGTCGCGCGCCACGAAGGACGGCGGGTCTTTGCCTTCACGCGCGCCGGCGACGAGGAGGGACAGGCGTTTGCGCTCTCGGTCGGCGCCGAATGGACTGGGGACTCGTCGACGGCTCCGCCCGAGGAGCTCGACGCCGCGATCATCTTCGCGCCGGTCGGCGCGCTCGTTCCGCGCGCGTTGCGCGCCGTGCGCAAGGCCGGCATTGTCGTCTGCGCGGGAATCCACATGAGCGACATTCCTTCCTTTCCGTACGAGCTGCTGTGGGAAGAGCGCGTGCTGCGCTCGGTGGCAAACCTCACGCGCCGCGACGGCGAGGAGCTACTCGCGCTCGCGCCCAAGGTGCCGATCCGGGCGGAGGTGGAGGCGTTCCCGCTCGAGGACGCGAACGAGGCCCTCGACCGGTTGCGCTCCGGTCGGATCCGCGGCGCCGCTGTGCTCGACATAACGGGCAGTCGAACGGGTACACCAAGAGCATGAAGCTGACGGCGATGAAGTGGCAGCGGTTTCTCCCTGGCTTCTTCCTCTCTGCCGGGCTTGCGCTGATCCCGTGGACGATCTGGCTGACGATGAGTCTGCCGGCGCATCACGAGTCCGAGAACTGGCGGACGGTCTGGGCCGGCTTCGACACGGCGGAGGCCCTCGCCCTCATCGCAACGGCCCTCGCGGCTTTGCGCAGATGGCCCGGGCTCGCGCTCATTGCCGCGATCTCCGGGACGCTCCTCTGCGTCGACGCATGGTTCGACATCACGCTCGAAGCCGGCGGCAAGCATCTCCTGTCCTCGGTCCTCGAGGCGGCATTCGTCGAGCTTCCGCTTGCCGCGATTTGCTTCTGGATCGCGCTCGACGTCGAGCGCGCGCTCCTCCAGGCGCTCCCGCCGTGGCGCCGCGCGGCCCTGCGCGCGATCGCAGAGCCTGCGAGCAAGGAAGAGCTGCTCGCTACATTTCGCGACGACCGGTAAGCGCGCGTCCGAGCGTCACCTCGTCCGCGTACTCGAGGTCGCCGCCGACAGGCAGTCCGCTCGCAAGACGCGTCACGCGCACGCGCCCGCGCAAACGGTCGGCGAGATACGCCGCGGTTGCTTCGCCCGTCATGTTGGGGTTCACGTGGTAGAGGCCCCGGAACTCGCTCGTCCGCTCGACCGACAGGAGATCCACCGGTTGCTCGACGACACAGATGAGCGAGTGGTCGCGCCGAGCATCGAGACAGATCGCGCACACCTCGTCCTCCGTCAGGTTCCCGCACTCACGGCAGAAGCGGACGCGTTCCTTCACGTCCGTGATCGCCGATGCGAGCGCGAGCGCTTCGTCCTCGGGACGCTGCAGGAGGTGGAACGCGAGCCGGTGCGCCGTGCGGGAGCCGACCCCCGGGAGGCGCGAGAGCTGCGCGACGAGATTGTCTACCGCCGGGCTGAGCACTGTCCTATTGTGCCCTCATGGCCCGGATTGCCGAGGTCGCGCTCTTCACGCCGGACGTTCCCCGGCTGACGGACTTCTACGAGCGCCTCCTCGGGACGGCCCCGCGCTCGCGGTCGGAGTCACACGCATACTTCGACGTCGGCGACACGATCGTGTTCATCCATCTCGTCACCCACGAGGACGCCGAGCACGACGCGCCCTCGGGCGACCACGTCGCGTTCGCCGTCCCGGACCAGGACGGAGTGAGCGACGAGCTGCGCGCCTCGGGACACGACGTGACCGGCCCGAAGAACTACTACTGGGGCCGCTCCGCCTACGTCCGCGACCCGGACGGGCGGATCATCGAGTTGGTGCCCGAAGGAACCTAGGGCTGCATGCCGGGAAGCCCGAGCCCGCCGAGCGCTCCCCCGGCCAGACCTCCCAGCTTCGACTCGGCGAGCGAGTGCGCGGAGCGCAGCGCCTCGTTGACCGCGGCCAGGACCATGTCCGCGAGCATCTCCGGATCCTCCGGGTCGATCGCCTTCGGATCGATCTTGATCGCCGTGATCTCGCCGTTCCCGTTCGCCGTGACCGTCACCATGCCGCCGCCGGCGGAGGCATCGACGGTCTCCTTCGCGAGCTCGTCCTGCGCCTGCTGCATCTGCTGCTGCATCGCGCCGACCTGCTGCAGAAGCTTTTCCATGTCCATTCCGGCCATCGGCTAGTCCTCTCGTTCGCGCGCGTCGAAGGTCTCTTTCACCAGCTCGAGGATGTGCTCCTCGCCCGGCGGCTCGTCGTCCTCGGCCGCTGAATCCCGTGCCTCGCCTTCCGCAAACGCCACACCGAGCCGTCGCCCGGTGACCTCGTAGAGCGCGTCGGCGAGGAGCGTCGCGTTCTTCGGCTCTTCCGCGAGCTGTCGGTGGAACGCCGCGCTCGCGGGGAACTCGATCGTGACCTTGTCGTGTTCGAGGCCGGCAGGGTGCGCCTCGCGCAGCACGGAGGCCGCGGGAATCGAGCGCTCCTCCACCGCGGGGACGATCGTCCGCTGCCATGCCTCTTGCAGTTGGGCGAGCTCGAGTGAGGGAGGCTCGCTCCGCGGTTCGGCCGAGGGCGGAGGCGATGGCGCGCCCTCGTCCGCCGCGGGCGCATGGGTCGTGGGAACGTGTCGCTGCTGCTCCAATTGCTCGAGCCGGTACGCGAGCGACTCGCGCGACAGGTCGGAGCCCGGGCGTGTCACCTTCACGAGTGCGAGCTCGAGCGGCAGGCGCGGGTCGCCGCCCTGGCGCATGTCCTCGACGGCGACGGCGAGCAGATCCACGAGCCTGATGACGGCGGCCGCCCCGAGTTGGTTCGCCTGCGCGCGCAGCCGCTCGCGCGTCTCCTCGGTCACGGGCAACGAATCCGGGACTTCGCCCATGTGCTGCACGAGCATCAGGTGGCGCAGGTGCTCGAGGAGGTCGAGAACGAGACGGCCGAGATCCTGACCCTGCTCGGAGAGCTCCTCGATGAACGTCAGCGCGCCGGCGGTGTCGCGGTCGACGACGAGGTCGCACAGCCGGAAGAGCGCCTCCTCCTCGACCGCGCCGAGCAGCTGCAGGACGGACTGGACTGTCACCCGGTTCTCCGTCGCCGACGCAAGCTGGTCGAGCGTCGACACGGCGTCTCGATATGCCCCGCGGGCACCGCGTGCGATCAGCGCCAGTGCCTGGTCGGGTGCGTCGATTCCCTCGCCGTCCGCGACGCGGCGTAGCACGCGTACGAGCTCCGGCAAGCGAGGCCGCTGGAACGCGAACGTCTGGCAGCGCGATCGCACGGTCGGCAAGACCTTCGAGAGGTCGGTCGTGCAGAACACGAAGACGAGGTGCGGCGGCGGCTCTTCGATCAGCTTCAGCAGCGCGTTCCACGCAGCGTCCGTGAGCTGGTGCGCCTCGTCGAGGATGTAGACCTTGTAGCGCCCTTCCGCGGGTTGCAGGACGACGCGCTCGCGGATCTCGCGGATGTCGTCGATCCCGCGCTGCGACGCCGCGTCCATCTCGACGACATCGAGCGACGTCCCGTTGGCGATCGCGAGGCACGCGTGGCAGACCTTGTCCGGGGTCGGCGTCGGCCCCTGGGCGCAGTTCAGCCCTTTGGCGAGGATCCGTGCGAGCGACGTCTTGCCGGTGCCGCGCGGGCCAGCGAAGAGGTACGCCTGCCGGACCTGGCCCGATGAGATGGCGTTCCGCAGCGTGCGAACGATCGCCTCCTGCCCGACGACCTCGTCGAAGTCCTGCGGACGGTACTTCCGGTAGAGCGCGGGCACTTCCAGGCGATCTTACTGGCGTCCTCGGGGCGGAAAGCGGATCGCCCTGGAGGCTGCGAGAAAGCCGAAGGCGCGCGCGGCGGGCGCTAAACTGGCCGGGCCCGCGGCACTGCGAGCGTTCCGAACCGGGTCAGATCCGGGAGGAAGCAGCCCTAAGGATTGCTCGCAGGTGCCCGGGTTGAGCGCCCGGCGCGCGTGCCCTACGGGCCCGGGCGGCGGGCTCTTTCCTGCGCACTCCGCTGCGGCTGTCGCCGCAGCTACGCCGCGCGTCTCCTCGC
>VAYM01000191.1 GCA_005884945.1 Actinomycetota bacterium
GCGCGACGGCTTCTACGAGGGCGTGATCTTCCACCGCGTGATCCCGGACTTCATGATCCAGGGCGGGGATCCGACCGGAACGGGCTCCGGCGGTCCCGGCTACACGTTCGAAGACGAGTTCAACGACCACAAGGTCGTGCGCGGCGCGCTTGCGATGGCGAACGCGGGTCCAAATACGAACGGCTCGCAGTTCTTCATCGTCACGGCCGACGCGTGCTCGTGGCTCGACGGCAAGCACACGGTGTTCGGACGCGTCACGAGCGGCATCGAGGTTGTCGACAAGATCGAAGGGCTGCCGCGCGATGCGCGCGACAAGCCGCACGAGGAGGCGGTCATCGAGCGCGTCGAGATCGACGGTCCTGCAGCGCCCGCCTGAGCGGCAGCCCGTACCAGAACACCGCGAACACCAGTACGATCGCCACGGTCGCTGGCACCGCCGCCGCCAATCCGTAGAGGAAGTCCGAGACGACGAACACGACGCAAGTCACTGCGAGCGCCATGAGGGCGAGCCCCGCGATCGTGAGCCGGTTCGAGGCTTCGAGGAGGTGCTCCTTGTCGCGGTCGCGCCAGCGCAGCCGGTGGTACGAGCTCGGCGCGATCAGCAACGCCGTCGAGACGGCGGTGGAGAGAAGCGCCGCGTAGAAAACCGCGCGGTCGCGGTGCGCAAGCTCGGGGAAGCGACGCTGGAACGGCACGGCGAGCAGGAACGCAAAGAGGACCTGCACGCCCGGCAGCGCCACGCGCAGCTCGTTGAGGAGCTCGATCAGTTCCCGGTTGTGCCTCTGGCTCTCGTCCTCCCCCACGAAACGTTCCTACCCGAAGCGACCGGCTCGAAAGCGCCCGACCGGGGTCGAACCGGTGACTAGAGCTTGGAAGGCTCTCGTGTTACCACTACACCACGGGCGCGCGGCGTCTAGCGTAGCGACGTGCACGCTTACGCGTGGCCGCTGAACTGGGACTTCGTCCTCGTTCCGGTGCTGATCGGCGGCTACTTCCTCGGTATCCGCAATCACCACGCGACACGTCGGCGGGTCGCCGCCTTCACCGCAGCCCAGGTCCTGCTGCTCGCGGTGCTTGTCACGCCGGTGGAGACGATCGCGGTGCATTACCTGCTCGTCGTCCACCTGTTGCAGAACGTCGTCCTCGCCGAGTGGGCGCCCGCGCTCGTCCTGCTCGGCATCCCGCCGGCTCTCTCCCGCGTGCTGGAGCGCTCGCGCGTCGTCCGGAAAGCGACTCATCCGCTCGTGGCACTTCCGGTTTGGCTCGCGACGTACTTCGTCTGGCACGTGCCGCGCATCTACGACGCGGCGCTCGACCATCAGCACTCGCTGCTCCATATCGAGCACGTGACGTACTTCGTCGCGGGCTGCCTCGTCTGGTGGCCGATCGTCCACGGTCGGTGGCCGGACGGCATCAAGGCGCTCTACCTGTTCGCGGCGTTCGTGCTCGCGTCTCCGCTCGGCCTGCTGCTCGCGCTCCTCCCGCATCCGGCCTACCGCTTCTACGAGCACGCGCCGCGCCTATGGGGACTCAGCCGGTTGACCGACCAGCAGCTCGCCGGCCTGACGATGGCGGTCGAGCAGGCAATCGTCTTCTTCGGGGCCTTCACGGTCTACCTCTCGCGCTTCCTCCGGAGCGAGGCGATCGCCGGCGTCTACACCGCTGGGGAGCGACGCCGCTGAGCCTTGGCGATCCGCGGGAGAGCCCTTATCTTGCGCACATGCAGCTCCGCGGGATCTGGGACACCTGCAGCGCGCCCTCCAACCTCAGGCGCACGGTCACGATCGCGCTCGTCGTCGGCTGCGTGCTCTCGCTGATCAACGAGGGCGACGTGCTCGTCCACGGTCACGCGACCGGGAGCACGGGCCTGAAGATCGGGCTCAACTTCGTCGTCCCGTTCATCGTCTCCAACTTGGGCGTCCTCGCGGGGACGAAGACGGCGAGCGCATGACCGCAAGACGCGTTCAACAGAGCGCGATCCTGCTCGGCGTCGCGCTGGCGACGTGGATCGTCGTCGTCCACCGCATGGATGGAATGGACGCCGGCCCCGGCACCGACCTCGGCGGCCTCGGCTGGTACGTCGGCATCTGGGTGACGATGATGGCGGCGATGATGCTGCCGTCGGTGGCGCCGATGGTGCTCATCTTCGACCGCGTGTCGGCGGAGCGTGCCCGGCGCGGCCGGCCCTTCGTGCCGACGTGGATCTTCGCCGCGACCTACTTCGCGGTCTGGACGGCGTACGGGCTCGCCGCGTACGGCCTGTATCGCGGGATCCGCTCGCTGCACATCGGCTTTCTCGACTGGACCCGCGGCGGACCGTACATCGTCGGCGGGCTGCTCGTGCTCGCGGGCTTGTACGAGCTCACGCCGCTGAAGAACGTGTGCCTCCGGCACTGCCGCTCGCCGATGCACTTCGTGCTCGGCGGCTGGCGGAACGGGGTGGGCGGCGCGGTGCGCATGGGCGCCGAGCACGGCGCCTACTGCGTCGGCTGCTGCTGGGGCCTGATGGTCGTCCTCTTCGCGCTCGGCGTCATGAGCATCCTCTGGATGGCGATCGTCGCGGCGTTGATCTTCGCGCAGAAGGTGCTGCCGTTCGGAAACCGGCTGACTCGTGTCTTCGCCGTCGCCTTTGTCGCGGCCGGCATCTGGATCGCCTCGGCGCCCGGCACCGTTCCGGGTTTGATCCAGCCGAACTCCTCGGCCGCCGACCTGGCACGGAACCGGATGATGCACATGCAACCGGGCATGCGGCAGCACGGGACGAAGATGCAGCCGATGCGGCCGAAGAAGACCGGCCCGATGAAGCCGAT
>VAYM01000170.1 GCA_005884945.1 Actinomycetota bacterium
AACCGTAGTAGCCGAGGCCGGCAGGTAGCAACGACCGACCTGCACCTGGCTCAGCGACACGCGCAGCCGGGTCCCGCGGGCAAGCTTCAGGTGGAGGTCCGCGCCGCTTCCGAACGGGCCGCGGCCGAGTGCGACCGTCTTCACCCGCACCCACCGCGTGGCGGCCCGTCGCTCGAGCAGCGCACGCTTGAAGTAGTCGTTCGCACGCACCTGGATGAGCAGGCGCGCGTGGTGGTGGTTGTCGATGAAGATGTCCGGCCGCGCACGAACCGTCACAACGGTGCTCGGCGAGTCGCGCCAGCGCGCGCGAAACTTCGTCGTCACGTTCGGATGCACCTCGGTGCCCCACGCGCCGAGGCTCCCGGTCTCCGTGTGGTCGACGACGCGCCAGCCGTAGCCGTTGCAGTCGGACATCTCGATCTGGATCGTCTGGCCGGTCACGCCGTTCGACAGCCGGCCGAAGAGCTGGACCGTGTCCTCCGCGGTGACGACGGTCGGGCGAGCCGAGAGCGAGAGCGGTGGGGGCGCCGCGGCCGGCGGCGCCGCGAGCACCAATGCGCCCAGGACCGCTGCCGCCGCCGCCATGCCTGATGTGACGCTCAAACGCGGACGATGTTGCTGTAGCCGGCGATGAAGCAGCGCCCCACCTGCGACGTGGGGATGACGGCACGGACGTTCGTGCCTCGCCTCACGGTGGCGTGGACGTATCCGTATCCACCGGTTCCGTAGGAGTTCGACCTTAGGGTGAAGCGGCCCACGCGGATCCAGCCGAGACGCTTGTCGTGCCGCTCGACGACGCCGCGGGCGCCACGGAAAAGGCCGTCTCCCCAGACGCCGACCTTGAAGAAGCCGCTCGCGTACGCGAGGTCGACCCGCGGACGAATCCGGAGATCGACGGGATCGCTCGTGCCGTTCCTCCAGCGTGCCCGGTACAGCATCGACACCGCGGGCGGCGAATAGGGCTCGGCTTCGAACGCACCTCCCTGAACTGTCTCCGTCGTCACGACGGGATGGAACGGCTCGTAGCCGCCGCACGACTTCTCCTCGATCGTCACGACCTGGTGCGGCAGGCCGTTGACGATCGATCCATACAGCGTGAATCCGCCCTGCCACGCGATCGCCTCTCCCGGGCGCACGGCGATCGAAATCGAGGTCGCGGCGTCGACGGACGCAGGCCGAAGCCAGTACCCGATGGTGAAGCCCAAGCTTGCAGCGACGCAAACGATTGCGCCGGCAGCGAGCCCCAGCCGTCGCCCTAATCGGTGCGGGGGCCTGAGCGCGAGCACGCGGCGCCGTACGTCGTCGCTGAGCTTCGCGTCCGGACGCGGGAACGCGGCCGGTACGTCGGGCAGGCGACGCTCGAGGTCGTCAGCCATCCGCGACCTCCAGACGCTCGCGTAGCGCGGCCCGCGCGCGGCTCAGCCGCGACACGACGGTGCCGACGGGAATCTCGAGCAGCGTCGAGATCTCCTCGACGCCGGTGTCGAGCCAGTAGTGCAGGACGACGACGAGCCGCTGGCGCTCCGGCAAGTCGCGGACGGCGTCGACGAGCGACTCGAGCAGCTCCGGATCGTCGTCGAACGGCGCGACCGGGCGCAGCTCCGACATCCATTCGCCCGTCCGCGCGTGGCGGCGCTCTCGCCGCAGCTCGTCGATCGCCAGGTTGACGGTGATGCGTTTGAGCCACGGCCGGAAGGGACGCGCGGGATCGAAACGGTCGAGTGCGCCGAACGCGCGCAGGATCGCGTCCTGCGCCACGTGGTCGGCGAGCATGCGCTCACCTGTGACGCCGTAGGCCCAGTGCCATGCGAGCGGCCAGACGCGTCCGAAGAGCTCCTCGACCGCCGCCTCCTCGCCGGCGCGCGCCAGCGCGACGAGCTGTGCGTCATCCATGTACCAACGATACGACCGTGGGACGGGGCGAACTTCCCGAGCCCAGTAGGGTCCCGTGTATTGACCTGACGGGCCGCAACGCGCTTGTTACCGGTGCCAGTCGCCGCACCGGGATCGGCTACGCGATCACGCGGCGGCTGCTCGATGCCGGGGCGAGCGTGTTCATCCACGGTTGGACGCCGCACGATGCGGCCCAGCGTTGGGGCGCCGACCCGGGAGGCACCGAGGCGATCGCCGCCGAACTGGGCGTGCCCTGCCTCGAGGCGGACTTCGCGGATGCCGAGGCGCCGGAGCGCGTGGTCGCGGCCGCCGCCGAGGCGCTCGGGGCCCTCGACATCCTCGTCGTCAACCACGCTCGCAGCGGCCACGGCCGGCTCGATGAGTTGACCGCCGCGGACGTCGACGCCTTCCTGCACGAGAACGTCCGCGCCTCGCTGCTGCTCGTGCGCGAGTTCGCCGCCCGCCACGACGACTCGCGCGAGGGCGGCCGGGTCGTACTGATGACGTCCGGCCAGCACCTGGCGCCGATGGCGCGCGAGGTGGCCTACGCCGTTTCGAAGGGCGCACTGCAGCAGGCGACGCTGACGCTTGCCGAGGAGCTCGCCGACCGCCGGATCACCGTCAACACCGTCAATCCTGGCCCGACCGATACGGGCTGGGGCCTGGCCGACCAGGACTCCGCGCGGACGATGCCGTTCGGGCGCTGGGGCGAGCCGGAAGACGCGGCGCGGCTAATCGTCTGGATCTGCAGCGACGATGCGCGCTGGATCACGGGCCAGACGATCGATTCCGAAGGAGGCTTCAGGCGCTGGAGTTAGCCGCAGACCGCGCCTGTCGCTAGGCGGCGAAGCGCGACAGCGCTCGCTCGGCCCGCGCGAGGCCGCGGCTATGGAGGATCGCGTCCGGTGGCCCGCCGTGACGCGCGAGCTCGGCCACCTCCTCCTGGAGCTCTTGCAACGCCGCGAGCAGCTGGTGGTGCGCGCGCTCGTTCGGGGTCGACGTGACCACCGCGAGATGGTCCGTCGCGCGCTGCAGGTCGCAGAGCGAGCCGATTGCGCGGCCGGGAAGACGGCCGCTCGTGCAGTTCACGAGGCGTGAGCAGGTCGAGGAAAGCGCAGCCCGTGTCTCCGCGAGCGCATTCGTGTACGCCGGCTCGGCGGCTCGGCGCGGATGCGGGAAGAAGCTCATCGACGCTCCACCGAGATCGCGCGGTCGAGACCGCGGTCGAGCCACGCCTGATCCCTTCCCGGGCCGCCGTTCACGACGTCGCGCGTCCCGTCCCAGGCGCGCATCACGTCGTTCCCGGGGCCGGCGAGGAAGACGTCGTGCCCCGGCCCGCCTTCCATCGTGTCGTTCCCGGCGCCGCCCTCGAGGGTGTCCTTGCCTGGCCCGCCGTCGAGGATGTCGTTGCCGTCTCCACCGATCAGTGTGTCGGCACCGCCGAGCCCGGAGATGAGGTCGTCTCCGCCGAGCCCACAGATGACGTCGGGGCCGGGCGTGCCGACGAGGACGTCGTCGCCGCCGGTTCCGGCGAGCGTGCAGGCAGGCTCCGCGGCGCCGGCACGGCCTGCGAGCACTGTGACGGAGACGGCGACGACCGCGGCGGCGCGCAGCGAGAAGATCAGGCGGAAGATCCGCACTGCCGCAGCGAGGCGACGTGCGTCACGCGTGAGCATCCTCGACGAGCCGCTCGCCGACTTCGATGCCGCGCCGGTCGGCCTCGCCGGCAGGAAGCTCGAGCACCGCCTTCGCCCGGCGACGGCCGGCCGTCTTCCACGGTCGGAGCTCGCGCGCGATCTTCAGCACGCGTCCCTCGCGATCGAGGAAGACCGCGTCGATCGAGAAGCGCATGAACGCCGTGTGCACGGACGAGGCGGGGCGGAGCAGGATGCCCTCGCCGCTCGGCAGCGAGCGCCGGCCGAGCAGTCCCCGCATACGCGCGAGCGCCGTGTCCGCCAGGACACAGCGCTCGCAAACAACCCGTCCGTTGTGGATGCGGACGGCGACTTCCATTACCAGCCGATGTGGATGTGGTTGTAGTGATCCGCGAGCGGGAACGACGGACCGCCGAGCCCGAGCAGCGAGATCACCTGCTTCGGCATGACCTCACCCGGAAGCAGGAGGATGTCGCGCACCGCCTGCTCGGTGATGCCGCCCGGCTGCTGATGGCCGAGGATCGGCGTGTTGCCGAGGCCGGAGATGTCGACCGCGCGGCCGAAGATGTGCGCCGAGATCACGCCGGGCCGCGCGTAGAGGCGGTGGCCGGAGATCAGGCACGACACCGTCACCTGGCCGAACGACTGCTTCAGGTACAGGATCGCGGCGAGCACGCGGACGTCCACCTTGTCCTTCGCGATGTCGTCGCGGCCGCCGGGATAGACGTTGATCAGCGGGTCGTTGAGGATCCCGTCCTCGAGCGAGCGCTTCGACGCCTCGAGCCCGCGCACGAGCGAGCTCAGGCCGACCGCGTGGTCGTAGCGCGCGAGCGCAGCGACCTTGTCCGCGAACGCGGAGCTGCCGTCGTACGCGAGCATCGTCGCCCACGTGCCGCCTGCACCGGCGGTGTGCTTGCCCAGCGACGCAAGACGCGCACCGAGCTTCAGCAGCGTGCCCTTGTCCGCCGGCGAGTGGCCGTTCAGGCCCTTCGCGCGGAGGACGCCGAGCAGGACGGCCCAGTCGACACCGGTCCGCTTCGACGCGAGCTTGAGCTGCCGCGCGAACTTCGGCGACAGCCGAAGCGCGGGCGGAGTGGGATCGGGCAGCGCGCGGTTCAGCCAGATCGTCGCCGCCGACGCCGGACCCTCGATCTCGGGCACCTGCATCGGCTTCGTCGCGGGCAGGAGGACGACGCTCGGCTTCCTGTGCGCCGCGCGGTCCTTCTTGCCGGCCGGCGCTGCCCGCGTGGGCGAGCCGGACGACGAACCGCCGCCGCCTGCGCTCGTGGGCGCGGTCGTCGCGGGCGCCGGGCGGAGCGCGGGGGAGCCGCTGCTCGCGCGGCTGTCAGACTGCGACGGCGAAGCCGCGGGTGCAGACGCTCGCGCGGGCGCCGGAGCGCCGTCGAGCGCGGACTCGGCGCGTGCCGAAGTCGCGTTCGTCGTGGTCGTCGTCGCGTCGGTCGTGGTGTCCGTCGACGTCGAGTCCGCTGCTGCAGAGGCCGACGTCGCGTCCTCCGACGCGTTCATCTGCGCGAACTTGTCGCCGGCGACCGCCGTGAACGCGGCGCCGGCGAAGAACAGCGTCGCATAGACGAACATCGTCGCGGTGCGGCGCTTACGGGGCTCGGACAGCGGCCGCTCTTCGGCGGCCGAGTCGTGGCCGAACTCCCAACTGTCTCTCCTGAAAAGGTTCCGTCGTGGCATGCGTTCGTAGCTCCTTGCTTCGAGCGCCCAGGCCGCCACACGGGCGCGGATTCGGCGGCTGTCATCCGCAGCCTGTTTACGGTGCGTAAGCGCGGTATCGCCGCGTGCCGGCCGCTCCCGTTCCCCCGATCGAGGGAGCCTGCCGGCGAATCACCAAGTAGAGGGATGCACGTCGGTTTCGTCGCCAGACGATGAATCGCATCAGTGACCAATCGGGCGGCTGGGCACGCCTCGAACTCGAAAGGAACCACTGTGACGCTGACGTACCTGATCACCTGCCTCCGCGCGCGCGTCGCGCGTGAGGAAGGTCAGACCATGGCCGAGTACGGTGTCGTCTTGGCCGTGATCGCGCTCGCTGTGATCGTCGCATTCACCGCTCTGTCGGGCGGCATCTCGCACGCGATCAACAACGTCGCAGCCGTCCTCCCCTAGAGGACGGCGAGCACTCGAACGTCGTGCGGCGCGCTTCGGCTTGCCGCGCGGCGTTCTTCTTTGCACTCACCCGAACGAGGGAGCGTCTCGACGAATCCCCAGGTAGAGGGATAAGCGCACCGCCGAACGCGACGATTATCCGCGCAGATTGACCAATCGGGCGAGCGGCACGCCTTACACGGGAAAGGAAGCCAGGAAGTTGTCCTACAACGCTCGCGCCGGTTCGGGTCGATCACTCAGTAAGCAATCGAGCCGCTTCTCATGCACGCGCTCATGCGTGCCTTTTCACCTTCGAAAGGGGGTGTTGGCAAATGACGTTCAGCGATCTGTACACGTATCTTCGCGCGCGCTTCGTGCGTGAGGAGGGTCAGACGATGGCCGAGTACGGCGTCGTCCTGGCCGTGATCGCGCTGGCCGTGATCGTGGCGTTCACCGCACTGTCCGGTGGTATCTCGCACGCGATCAACAACGTCGCCAAGGTCCTGCCGTAACGGCAGACACGACAACGAAAGAAGAGGAAGAACGCAACGTGTCCATCAGCAAGCAGTACGTTCGCCGGCTCAAAGAGCTGCCGCTCGAGTCCGGTCAGACGATGTCGGAATACGCCGTCGTCCTCGTCGTGCTGATACCGGGACTCGTTCTGCTCTTCAGCGGGCTCGGCGGCACCGTCGCCGGGCTGATCACAAGCGTGGCGAGGCTGTTCCCGTAAACAGCTTGGCCGCACCCGCGGGGTCCTCCACGAGCGGCGAGGGCCCCGCGGTTTCCACCGAGGGAGCTGGAATGACGAAGAGACACAACATCACGAGCGAGCGGGGCCAGACGATGACGGAGTTCGCCATCGTGCTGCCCATCCTCGTGGTCCTCCTGTTCGGGATCATCCAGTTCGGGATCGCCTTCAACAACTACGTCACGATCACCGACGCCGCCCGCGCCGGTGCTCGGAAGGCCGCCGTCTCGCGCCAATCTGGAAATCCCGTCGGTGATTGCACCAGCATGGTTCGCTCCTCCGCCGGCGACCTCGACCAGACGAAGCTGCAAGTCACGTGCTCCTCGACGTGGGGCATCGGTGACGACGTCACGGTCGACGTCCAGTACCCGTACTCGATCAGCCTCATCGGCTGGGTCGTAAAGAGCGGGAACCTCCACACCACAGTCAAGGAGCGAGTGGAATGAGTAGGTTGCGCAACGAACGGGGTCAAGTGATCGTCCTGACCGTCATTGCATTGACGGTGCTGCTCGGGATGTCGGCGCTCGTGCTCGACGTGGGCGCGTGGTTCCGGACGAAGCGACAACTCCAGGCGACGGCGGACGCAGCTGCGCTCGCCGGCGCACAGGCTCTCCCTGACGCCCCGGGGACCGCGCAGGGCATGGCGGTCACCTACGCCGACAAGAACGGCGGCGGGGTGCTCGCAGGCGACGTGACGATTACGTCGACGTACAACGGCAACGACACGATCGCCGTCGCCGCGAAGAAGAACCAGCCCGGCTTCTTCAGCCGGGTGTTCGGCGTCAACGCCGTCGACGTCGGGGCGAAGGCGAAAGCACTCGTCGGCGTCACGAACCAGGCGATGTACGTCGCACCGATGGTCGTCTACTGCGACCACCAGTACATCCACAATTGCAACAACAACGGTCACATGCCCGACTTCGGGCACCAGACGACCCTGAACTACGACCCGATGGGCGCGCCGGGCGCGTTCGGGATGCTGAACCTCGGCGGGGGCCAGAACCCCGGTTCGTCCGAGGAAGCCCAGTGGATCGACCAGGGCTTCAACCAGTACCTCGACGTGAACAAGAACTACCGCTCCGATCCGGGCGCGAAGTTCTCGTCGCAGAACATCCAGGGCGCGCTGCAGGACCGCGTCGGGACGGTCTTGCTGTTCCCGGTCTACCAGACGCTGACCGGCACGGGGCAGAACGCCGTGTACTACGTCATCGGCTGGATCGGGTTCTACCTGCAGAGCTACACGGTCCACGGCAACAACGCCGACCTCACCGGCTACTTCACGACGTACATCGCCCACGGGGTCCTGGCCTCAAGTGGAAGCAACGGACCGCCGAACTATGGCGTGAAGTCGATTCAACTCATCGGATAAGGCCCACTCAAGGAAGAGATCGATGACCTACCGCGTAAAGAACATCGGAATTGCGGTCGTTCTGGCCGCATTCGCGGGCCTGCTGACCATCTTCTACGTGGCGAACTACAAGCGCCACGTGCAGAACGGAGAGAACAAGGTCAGCGTGCTCGTGGCCGCTCGCGATATTCCTGCCGGTACCACCGGTGCGGAGGTCGTCGGGCAGCACTACTTGAAGACGGAGTCCGTCCCGCGTCGCACCATCGTGCCGGGCGCGATCTCCAACAGCTCGCAGTTGAACAACGAGGTCGTCACCGACCAGATCTACCGTGGCGAGCAGATCACGGCGCTCCGGTTCGGGACCTCGCAGGAGCTCGGCATCCGCGCCCAGCTGAGAGGCAACGAGCGTGCGATGCAGCTCTCCGGCGACGAGAACGAGCTGCTCGTCGGGACCCTGAAACAAGGCGACCACGTGGACGTGCTCGCCACCTGGACGCATCCCGAGTGCTCGAGCTGCGTCCACGTCAGCAAGGTGGTCGTGCGCAACCTGCTCGTGCTCAAGGCCGCCGATCCGAAGTCTATTGGGGCCGCAAGTGGGGCTCGCTGTCGCTGATCCTCCGCCCGCCGTCGGGTGCGCAGAACAGCCCGCGCAGCGTCGACGACTCCAACTCGCTCTTCTTCACGAGGTGATGGCGATGAGTACTCCTGAAAACACTCACCGCGAGCGCGTCCGCGTCTACGCCACCGGATCCTGCGAAGGGTTCGAGAAGCTCCGCGAATCGCTCGCGGGTCATCCGGAAGTCGAGCTCATCGGCGCCAGCGCGTCTGCCGCCGAAGGTGCTGCGGCGTTGTCGGGCGGCCACCTGGACGCCGTCCTCCATGGGACCAGGAGCGCGAGCCTGCCCGCGGACGAGCTGGCAGCGATCCGCGAGCACACTCGCGCTCCGGTCCTGATCGTCGCGTCGGCGGGATCCTCCCGCATGCTCGAGCAGGCCCTCGACGCGGATGTCGCCGACGTCCTGCTGCTCCCGCAGCTCGTCGAGAACGTCGTCTTCGCGATCCGCAAGGCGACGCACTCTCGGGCGCATGCGCCTGCAGCCGGCGGCTCCGGCCGCCACGGCAGGATCGTCACGGTGTTCTCGCCGAAGGGCGGGACGGGCAAGACCGTCACGGCGACCAACCTCGCCACCGCGCTCGCGAAGTTCGAGCAGCGCAAGACGCTCCTGCTCGACCTCGACCTGCAGTTCGGCGACGCAGCGATCATGCTCGGCATCGAGCCGGAGAAGACGATCTACGACCTGGTCGTCGCTCCGGGCGAGCTCGACACCGAGAAGCTCGCCGGCTACACCACGAAGCACCTCTCGGGCCTCGACGTCCTCCCGGCGCCTCTGCGTCCCGAGGACGCGGAGCTCGTGACCGAGGCGAAGCTGGGCCGGCTCCTGGAAGTCGCGCGCGAGTCGTACGACTGCATCGTCGTCGACACGTCGCCGTTCTTCCACGGGCCGATGCTCGCGACGCTCGACCGCACCGACGAGCTGCTGCTCCTGAGCTCGCTGGACGTGCCGACGCTGAAGAACCTGCGCCTGGCGCTCCAGACCCTGGAGCTGCTCTCGTTCCCGAAGCAGCGCATTCGCATCGTCCTCAACCGCTCCAACTCGAAGGTCGGGATGAAGCAGAACGAGGTCGAGAGTGCGCTCGGGATGAAGGTGCGGTACGAGGTTCCCTCCGACCGTGCCGTGCCGCTCGCGGTGAACCGTGGCAAGCCCGTCGTCCTCGATGAAGAGGGCGCGGACGTGTCGCGTGCGATCCGGAGCATGGCGAAGAACCTCTTCCCGGTGGAGGAAGCTGCGAAGAAGCAGCGTCGCCTCCTGCCGGCGTTTGCGAGGAGCTAGCCATGGGTCTCCACGACCGGCTGAAGACCAGCAATGGTGCCGCTGGGTCCGTCACCACCGATCTGCTCGGGGCGTCGTCCAAGGAGGCGGCGCCCACGACCGGAGCACACGACCCGTACTCCGAGCTGAAGACGCGGATCCACCACGCGTGCATCCAGACGCTCGGGCCGGAGCTCTTCAAGAGCGAAGCGCGGGGCGACATCTCCGAGCGTGTCACGCGCGCGGTCACCGAGCAGCTCGTGCTCGACCGCACGCCGCTGACCCGCGAGGAGCGCCGCCAGGGCCGTTCCTCCGCGACGACTCCGTCACGGAAGTCATGGTCAACAACTTCGACCGGATCTTCGTGGAGCGCCTCGGCAAGATCGAGCGGACGAACGCCGCGTTCGCCGACAACGCGCACCTGTTGCGCATCATCGACAAGATCGTCTCGACGGTCGGCCGCCGCGTCGACGAGTCGTCGCCGATGGTCGACGCGCGCCTGCCGGACGGCTCGCGCGTGAACGCGATCATCCCGCCGCTCTCGCTCAAGGGCCCGACGCTGACGATCCGGAAGTTCTCCCGCGACCCGTACACGATGAACGACCTCATCTCGTTCGGGACGATCACGCCGAAGGCGGGCCAGTTCCTCGCCGCGTGCGTGAAGGGGAAGCTGAACATCCTCATCTCCGGCGGTACCGGTACCGGTAAGACGACGACGCTCAACGCGATGTCGGCGTTCGTGCCGGGCGACGAGCGCATCGTCACGATCGAGGACGCGGCCGAGCTCCAGCTCCAGCAGGAGCACGTGATCACGCTCGAGTCGCGCCCGCCGAACATCGAGGGCCAGGGCGAGATCCGCATCCGCGAGCTCGTCCGGAACGCCCTGCGCATGCGCCCCGACCGGATCATCGTCGGCGAGGTCCGCGGCCCCGAGACCCTGGACATGCTCCAGGCGATGAACACGGGCCACGAGGGCTCGCTGACGACGATCCACGCGAACTCCCCGCGCGACGCCCTGTCGCGCCTGGAGACGCTCGTCATGACGGCCGGCGTCGAGCTGCCGCACCGGGCGATCCGCGAGCAGATCGCGAGCGCGTTCGACCTGCTCGTGCAGATCTCGCGCCTCGTCGACGGCACGCGCCGCATCACCCACATCACCGAGGTGCTGCGGATGGAGTCGGACGTCATCACCCTCCAGGACATCTTCGTGGCGAAGCCGCCCGACGAGGAGACCTCCTCCCTGAGCCGGTCCTCGCGCCTGCTCGCGCCGCTCGCGTGCACGGGCCTGAAGCCACACTTCCTCGAGAAGATGTCGGCGAACGGCGTCGCGCTCCCGCCGGCGTTCTTCGAGCAGGACGAGGGCGGGCTCCGGCCGGCGTTCGCCGCGGCGAGCTACGGCGGCTTCAAGTGATCCGGCGCACGGCTCTCGTCGCGGCGGCGCTCCTCGCCCTGGCCGCCCCGGCCGCGGCGGCCTCGGACGTCCACGTCAAGGGCGTTGACACGAGCGACTACCCGACGATGCACGTCTCCGTCGTCACGACCGGGCCGCTCTCGCGGCAGCCCGGCGTGAGCGAGAACGGCGCGGCGGTGACGGGCCTCGAGGCCGAGAACCTCGGCCGCGAGAAGAGCGTCGTCCTCGCCGTCGACACGTCGCGCTCGATGAAGGGGCAGGCGCTCGCCGACGCCGCGCGCGCGGCCCGGGCCTTCGTGGCCGCGAAGCCGCCCGCCGACAGGATCGCGATCCTCGGCTTCGGGCACAAGCCGGTGCTCCTGACCACCTTCTCCTCCTCGACGATCGACGCCGCGCAGGCGCTGCGCCAGATCGCGGTCGACTCCCGCTCCGGCACCGCGCTCTACGACGCGCTCGTGCTCGCGGCGCAGTCGCTCCAGAGCGAGCAGAACCTCGGCCGGGTCGTGATCCTCCTGACGGACGGCCGCGACGTCTCCAGCCAGGCGAGCCTCGCCCAGGCGATCAAGGAGGCGCACGCGGACGGCGTCGCCGTCTACCCGATCGGCATCGTCGGCAAGGGCTTCGACCCGGGCCCGCTCCAGAGGCTCGCCCGCGCGACCGGCGGCTCGTACTACGCGGCCGCCTCCACCGGCGTCCTGACCTCGATCTACTCCTCGATCGCCGCCGAGCTCAGCCGCACCTGGCGGCTCTCGTACGAGACGACCGCGCGTCCCGGCGACGACGTCAAGCTCCGGGTCACCGTGCCCGGCCTCGGCAGCGCGGCGACGAGCTTCAAGATGAAGGGCTCGAGCTCCGGCGTCGGCAAGCCGTCGGCCCTCCTCCCCACCGCGGCGTACACGAGCCCGCTCGGCACGCTCTTCCTCACCCTCGGCGTCGGCTTCCTGCTCTTCCTCGCGGCCGGGCTCGCGCTCGCGTCGCACAAGGGCGCGTGGGTCCGCAGCCGGATCGCCGCGCACGTCGCCGACCCGAAGCGCGAGGCGGCGAAGCGCGCGGCCGCGCAGGGCGAGCGCTTCTCCGCGCTCTCCTCGCTCTTCCGCGCCACCGAGGAGGCCTTCGGCCACCTGCGCCACTGGCGCGCGGTGCAGCGCCTGCTCGAGCGGGCCGACCTGCCGCTCCGCACGGTCGAGTTCCTCTACATCACGATGGGCTCGAGCCTGGTCGTCGGCCTCTTCGCCGCCGTGGCGGGGACGAAGACGATCCTCATCCTCCTCGCGCTCGTCCTCGGCGCCGCGCTGCCGTTCGGGTTCGTGTGGTTCAAGGCGAACCGGCGGCTGCGGCAGATCGAGGACTCGCTCCCCGACCTGCTGCTCACCGTCGCCGCGTCGCTCAAGGCCGG
>VAYM01000171.1 GCA_005884945.1 Actinomycetota bacterium
GAGCGTGCCGAGATCCACCAGCTTCCCGTTCTGCCACAGGAAGGCCCGGGACTCTGCGCTCGGCGTGCGCCTATCCCCGACGACCTCGCCGCGATCGTTGATCGCCACCGCGTCCGTGCCGGGGCCGAGCCAGATTCGCCTGCCGTCGCGCCATAGGAACGCGCCCTTCGATCCAGTGCCGAGCACCAGGCCGTGCTCGTTGATCGCCGGTCCTCGGAACATTTGCGTGGGTCCGAGGTCGGTGGTCTTGCCGTGCTGCCAGAGGAACCCGTGCGACACAGCTCCGGCGTTGCACCAGCCCACGACCTGACCTCTGTCGTTGATCATCGTGGCCTGGCAGTCACGGAAGCCCGGCAGCGTTCCGAGATCGCGGACCACCCATCGCTCCTTCACCGTTCCGGACGAGCCGACCGCCCATATTCCCCCCACCACAGCAGCCGCCAACAACACGACTGCCGCTGTCGGGAACAGCATCAGGCGACGCGACACGATCGCCTTATAGCAACGAGCGAGACGCTGCTAGCTGAGCTCGGGCGCGAGCCGCTCGGCGAGCGCTTCCAACACACCTTGGCCGATCGAGGGTGAATCGTTGAGCAGACGCCTGAAGTCGCGGTCCGTGATGACGAGCACGCGTACCGGCGTCGTCGTCGTCACCGTCGCGGTCCGCGGCTGCTTCGTCACGAGCGCGATCTCGCCGAGGAAGTCGCCCTCGCCGAGCTGCGCGACCCGGTTCCCTTTCTTGACGACGTCGGCGCTTCCCTCGAGGATGACGAAGAACTCGCGGCCGCGCTCGCCTTCGCGCGTCAACTCCTTGCCCTGCGGGAGGTCGATCTCGTCCGCGATCGACGCGACCTCGTTGAGCCCGTTCTTCGAGAGCCTCGAGAAGAGCGGGACGTGGCGGATCAGCTCGATCTTGGTGTTCTTGCCGACACGCACGGAGCGACTCTAACCGCCTTCCGGGGCCTTGGATAGCGTGGCGGCGTGTCGTCGGACCTGGACGTCGTCCGCGCCGTCTTCGGCGCAGCCACGGGTCTCGCCGGCCTGCTGCTGGTCTTCCTCGGCATCGTCTTCTCCGCGTTCCGGTCGTACTCGACGGCTGTCCCCGCGGCGGCGACGGCTCCGTACCGGCGCGCGGGGCGGGCGATCCTCGCCGCGTTCCTCCTCGGGCTCGCCGCAGCGGCGGTGTCGCTGGCGTGGCTCCTTTCTCCGGGCGACGCTCTCTACGACGCGGCGGTCGTCCTCTTCTTCACGCAGCTAGGGACGGTTGGGCTGACCGCGATCGGCGTGTCCCGGATCGTCCTGTGGCGCTGAGCCTCAACAAGCTGAAGCGGCTCGAGGACGCGGGGCTGACGGAGCTCTTCGACGCCGACCGCAAGCTGTGGACGGCGATGACGAAGGACGCGTACGCCTACACGCGCAAGTTCGTCGGCGCGGATGTACGTCCGGACGACGTCGTGCCGACGCTGGTGCCGGCGCTCGAGGTGTCAGACCGGCTGCGCACGTTCCTCGCCGCGCGGAAGCTGACCCAGCGCTACTGGTACGAGTGGTTCGGGGAGCTGATGGTCGATCGCTTGTGGCCTGGCCTAAACTGAAAGGCGTGACCCCGGATGCGGACCGGCAGGCAAGGGAGTACATCGACCGCGTGGTCGAGTCGCATCGCCGCAACGGCCACGCGCTCAAGCTCTCGAAGAAGCGCTACGAGGAAGCGGTCGCACGCGTCGCGGAGACGTTCCGCGGATTGATCGAAGCGTCGCGGGGTCGGGCCGCCTGACCATGTAACCGTGCTGACGAAGCGCGTCCTCGCAGCCGCCGACGGTCTTCTGGTCGAGGACGTGATCTGTACGAGCGGGCGCTCGTCGTGGAGCCCGCCCGAGCCGACCGAGAGCTACAGCGTCGTCTTCGTCCGCCGCGGGTGCTTCAGGCGCCGCGTCGACGGCCTCGAGTCGTTCCTCGATCCGGTGTCCATCTACTTCGACGAGCCGGGCCGCGAGCAGCAGGTCGCACATCCGAGCGACGGCGGAGACGAGTGCACGCAGATCGTCCTCAGCAGCGCGATGGTCGAATCCGTGTGGGGCGACTACCGGCCGCCGCCGCGACCGGTGTTCACGACTGCGGCCGCCGACCTCGCCCACCGGCAGCTCGTCAGCTCCGCCAGGAGCGGCGACACGTTCGAGCTGGTGGAGCGAATCGGCGAGCTCCTCGCTGCGGTACGGGACTGCGGGACGCGCATCGGCTTCCGCGGGCGCGCGACGACGGCAGCCGCACGCAGGCGCGTCGTCGACGACGCGCGCGAGGCGATTGCCATCCAACCCACGATCGGGCTCTTCGAGCTCGCACGTGTCGTCGCCGTCTCGCCGCACCATCTGAGCCGCATCTTCCGCGCCGAGACGGGCGAGACGATCTCCCGTTATCGCAACCGCGCCCGCGTTCGCGTCGCGCTCGAGCGACTGGCCGACCGCGAGCGGAGCCTCGCCCGTCTCGCGTGCGAGCTCGGCTTCGCCGACCAGGCGCACCTCGCGCGCGTCGTCCGGCGCGAGGTCGGGTCGACGCCGTCCGCGCTGCGCTCGTCGCTCGGAATCTAGCCGGGCGCGCAAACGAGCACGAATGTCCAAGCTTCTTCGGAAGCTCGGGCGTAGCGTCCGGGCTGGATGAGCAGCGTCCCGGCTCCGCGCTGATGCTGACGTACGTCCTCCGTCGGCTGCTCTACAGCATCCCCGTCCTCGTCGTCTCGAGCTTCTTGATCTTCGCGTTCGTCGCGACGACTACAGATCCGCTCGAGACCGTGAAGATGCAGCCGAACGTCAACCCGACCTCGATCGCGCTCGTGGAGAGACAGAACCACCTGAACCAGCCGGTGATCGTCAGGTACGGCTACTGGGTGCGAGACGCATTCACGAACAGCTTCGGCCGCACGATCCTCGGCGACCGCCCGATCCTGCCCGACCTGGTGTCGCGGTTCTGGGTGACGATGCAGCTGATCATCGCGGCGCAGATCTTGTCGCTCCTTGTCGCGGTGGTCGTCGGCGTCTATTCCGCGATCAGGCAGTACTCGCTCTTCGACTACGCCTCGACGACGCTGACGTTCCTCGGGCTGGCGGTTCCGGTGTTCTGGCTCGGGCTGATCCTCCAGATCGTCTTCACGACCATCTTCGTCAAGTGGCACGTCCGGATCTTCTACACGAGCGGTCTGAACTCGGTCGCTCCGGGACACGGCTTCCACTTCTTCCTCGACCGCATCCAGCACCTGGTCCTGCCGGTCATCACGCTCACGACGATCACGATCGCGACGTTCAGCCGCTTCATGCGCGACTCGATGCTCGAGGTCGTCAATGCCGACTACGTCCGAACGGCGCGCGCCAAGGGCTTGATGGAGCGCCGCGTGATCATCAGGCACGCGCTGCGGAACGCGTTGATTCCGCTCGTGACGCTCGCGTCGCTCAGCTTCGGGACGTTCTTCGGCGGCACGGTGATCACCGAGACGATCTACGGCCTGCCCGGGATGGGCCGCTATTTCATCGACGCGCTGAACGGCGGCGAGACGTACGTGATCATGGCGTGGCTGATGGTGACGTCGGCGCTGATCGTGCTCTTCAACCTGGTCGGCGACATCCTGCTCGGCGTCCTCGATCCGAAAATCAGGCTGGACTAACAGCTAGCGGACGACGACGCGGACGGTGAACCGTCCGCTCGTGCCCGTGCAGCCCATCGCCTCGCCGCAGCTGGAGCGCGTCGCGCTGACCGTGGAGGAGCCGGCGGCGGCGGCGACGTACGACGCCGTCACCGTTCCGCAGCCCTCGCCGGGGACGCATCCCGAGAGCCTCGGACGAACCTTGGGCGCGCGCTCGAGACGAAGCACGGACCGGTTCGACTGCTTCTGGAACTCCCAGTAGGTGCTGTGCAGGACGACCCGGAGCTGCTGCCCGCGCTTCAACGTCACGGTGCTCTTGTTCTGACGCTCGGTGTCGCGGACGATCGGCGCCGACTGCGCCCTCGTGAACGTCATGCCGTTCGCGCATGCAGCGGCGCCTAACAAGAGCAGTCCGGCGACGGCGACTCGGAGTGAACGCATCTTGACTTCGTCCGGAGACAGTCTAAATATAGATGCGCACCCTCTTAGGGAACAATCGCGACCCTGCGGCAGGGAGAATCGATGTCCTTCAGCCGCATCTCGCGCGCCTCTCTCGTTGGAGCTTTCGCATTGGCCACGGCCGCGTTCGGGTCTGCCCCCGCAGCGGTCGCCCGGCCGTTCAGCCCTTCGGTCGCGGTGCCGCCGGGCGTCGCCCTCGCACAGCCGACCGGTGGCAAGGCGACGCCGATCAAGGCCACGTACGTCCACAACCCGCCGCTCTCGCCGGGCGTCGACCTGCCGCCGGGCAACGGCGACGTCATGCCGAGCACGACCATCTACTACGTCTTCTGGCTGCCGACGGGCCAGCACTACGAGTCGAACGCCGCCGGCGACACGAACTACGAGAACCTGCTGACTCGCTGGGCGCAGGACATGGGCTCCTCCCAGTTCCACAACCTCGTCACGCAGTACTTCGGCAACAACGGCACGATCACGAACAACGTCTCGTTCGGCGGGTCGTGGAGCGATACCGCGGCCTACCCGCACGCAGGGACAACAGCCGATCCGCTCCAGGACTCCGACATCCAGGCCGAGGTCACGAACGCCGTCACGACGAACGGCTGGACAGAGGACATCAACCACATGGTCGCCGTCTTCACCGCCAACGGGATCCACGAGTGCGCGTCCTTCGGCTGCACGTTCTCGACGAGCAAGGGCTTCTGCGCATACCACGACCACTTCACGGACAGCGGCAACGACGCGATCTACGCCTTCATGGCGTTCGACAACTTCACGCACGCCGCGGGGAAGACCTGCGTCGCGGGGCAGACGTCCGGGGACACCGACCCCAACCGCGGCAACTATCCGAACGGCGACGTGAGCGCAGACGCGGAGGTCAACACGCTCTCACACGAGGTGATCGAGGCCGAGACCGACCCGCACCCGAACGACACCTGGACGGCGCCGAACCCGGAGGGCGAGATCGGCGACGCGTGCAACTTCAACTTCGCGCCGCGGAGCGACATCGGGGCGGACGTTTACATGAACGGCCATCCGTACATCATGCAGCAGGAGTACAGCAACGCCGCTCACGCGTGCGCCATCGACCTGCCGACGAACGGGTTCTGCGCCGGCTCCATCAGCAACGTCTGCTCGCCGACGACGGCGTTCGCGAAAGCGGTGGACAACCCGAACCCGCGGGTCAATTCGACGATCCACTACACGCTGACGCTGAACAACGCGAACGACACGGGCGCGGAGACGAACCTCACGCTGACGGACACGCTGCCCGCCGGGTACACGGTGACCGGCTTGTCCGCGCCCAGCGCCACGTCCCAGAGCTCCACGTCGACGAGCGTCACCCTCAACTACGACACGCTGCCGGTGCACCAGTCGAGGACCGTGACCATCACTGCGACGGTGCCGGTCCAGGCTGGGACGCCGGCGACCAACTGCGGCACGCTGAACGGCAGCAACCTGCTCGTCGTTGCGCTCAGTCCTCAGACGACCTCGCCCTGCGCGACGACGACGCCGGTGAAGATCCCGACGATCGTCACGTACACCGGCCCGACGAGCGGTGACTACCACGACGTCGCCACGGTGTCGGCCAGGCTGACGGACGACTCGTCCAACCCGATCTCTGGGAAGACGCTCCACTTCACGCTGAACGGGACCGAGACGTGCAGCGGCACGACCGACGGATCGGGCGACGCGAGCGCCGTCTCGAGCAGGGACGTCGTCTTCACCGTCACGAAAGAGGAGACGACGACGACGTACACCGGCCCGACCGTGATTGCGAACGGTCAGCCGGTCACGCTCACGGCGACCGTCCTCGAGGACGGGACGACGGCGCCGGTGCCGGCGGTCACGGCGACGCTGTCCGTGGACGGGCAGAGCTGCTCCGGGACGAGCGACTCGTTCGGGGTGGTCTCGTGCACGATCCCGTTGGTGTCGGTGCCGCTGGGCCCGCAGCCGCTCGCGGCAGTGTTCGCGGGCGACGCGTACTACCTCCCGTCGTCGGACACGAGCAAGACGGCCACGGTGTTCGGCTTCCTCGCCCGCGGCGCGTTCGTCCTCGGAGACAAGACCGTCGCCTCGGCGACGCCGACGACGACGGTGACGTGGTGGTCGAGCACGTGGTCTGCGCTCAACTCACTCAGCGGCGGGGCGACTCCGGCCGCGTTCAAGGGCTTCGCGGGAACGATGAGCGAGCCGCCGGCGTGCGGGACGAAGTGGACGACGCGGCCCGGCAACAGCTCTGCTCCGCCGAAGGCCGCTGACATTCCCGGCTTCATGGGAGTGATCGTGACGGGCAAGGTCACGAAGTCCGGCAACGACGTCACGGGTCACATCGCGCACATCGTCGTCGTGAAGACGAACGCGGGGTACGATCGGAATCCCGGACACGCCGGGACCGGGACGATCGTCGCGACGTACTGCTGAAGTCGCCCAGGGAAAGGGTCAGACCGGAAGGTCTGACCCTTTCCTATTGCTCGGCCAGCAGCCTCCGCAGCACGTAGCGGAGGATCCCGCCGTGCCGCATGTACTCGCGCTCGCGCGGCGTGTCGAGCCGCACGCGGGCGCGGAACTCCTTGTCGTCGGCGCGCACCGTCACCTCGGTCGCGTCCGCGTTCTCGATCCCCTCGATCGCGAACTCCTCGCGTCCGCTCAGACCGAGCGACTCGCGGCTCTCGCCGTCCATGAACTGGAGCGGCAGGATTCCCATCATCAGGAGGTTCGAACGGTGGATCCGCTCGAACGACTCCGCGATCACCGCGCGCACGCCGAGCAGGTTCGGGCCTTTCGCGGCCCAGTCGCGCGACGAGCCGCTGCCGTACTCCTTCCCCGCGATCACGATCAGCGGCGTCCCCTCTGCGAGGTACCTCTGCGAGGCCTCGAAGATCGTCATCTCCTCGCCGCTCGGGACGTGCACCGTCCATGTGCCTTCGCTGCCTGAGACGACGAGGTTCTTGAACCGCACGTTCGCGAACGTCCCGCGCACCATCACCTCGTGGTTGCCGCGCCGCGACCCGTACGAGTTGAAGTCCTTCCGCTCGACGCCGTGCTCGACGA
Source organism: Actinomycetota bacterium (assembly GCA_005884945.1). GTDB lineage: Bacteria > Actinomycetota > Thermoleophilia > Gaiellales > Gaiellaceae > 3-1-20CM-4-69-9. The sequence goes on from VAYM01000171.1 coordinate 7,142, forward strand.
GGTACTTCCCGGCGGGCGAGTCCGGCTTGATCGCGCCGGCCGGCGAGATGTGGTCGGTCGTCACCGAGTCGCCGGCGATGACGAGGCAGCGCGCGCCGGCGATGTCCTCGACCCGTTCCGGCTCGCGCGGCATGCCTTCGAAGTACGGAGGCCGGCGGACGTACGTCGAGTCGGGATCCCACTCGAACAACGCGCCTTCCGGCACCGGCAGCTCCCGCCACGCGGGGTCGCCGGTGAACACGTCGGCGTACGTGCGGGAGAACATCTCGCCGCGCACCGACTCCGTGATCGTCTGCTGGATCTCCTCCGCGGTCGGCCAGATGTCGCGCAGGTAGACGTCGTTCCCGTCCCGGTCCTGCCCGAGCGGCTCGTTCATCAGGTCGACGTCCATGCGTCCCGCCAGCGCGTACGCGACCACGAGCGGCGGGGAAGCGAGGTAGTTCGCCTTCACCTCCGGATGGATGCGCGCCTCGAAGTTCCGGTTGCCGCTCAGCACCGAGCAGACGACGAGGTCGCCCTCGTTCACGGCCTCCGAGATCTCCTCGGGCAGCGGTCCGGAGTTCCCGATGCACGTCGTGCAGCCGTACCCGACCGTCTGGAAGCCGAGCGCGTCCAGGTACTCCGTGAGCCCGGCTTGCTCGTAATACTCGGTCACGACCTTCGACCCCGGCGCGAGCGACGACTTCACCCACGGCTTGCGCTGCAGGCCGCGCTCGACCGCGTTTCTCGCGAGCAGCCCGGCGCCGACCATCACCTGCGGATTCGACGTGTTCGTGCAGGACGTGATCGCGGCGATCACGACCGAGCCGTGCTCGAGCTCGAACTCGTGCCCGTCCATCGTCACCGGCACGGTTTCCGGCCGAACCGCGACGGCGACGCCGGCGTCGACCTCGATCCCCCCGCCGTCGCCGGACGAGTGCGACGGCGGATCGCTCGCCGGGAACGTCTCCGCCACCGCTTCGTCGCGCGCGTTCCCGTAGTCGACGCCGAACGTCTCGAGCGCGTCGATAAACGACCGCTTCGCCTCGGTGAGCGGCACTCGATCCTGCGGGCGGCGCGGCCCTGCGAGCGACGGGACGACCGACGAGAGGTCGAGCTCTACGACCTGCGAGTACTCAGGCTCGTGCGACTCGTCGTGCCAGAAGAGGTTCTCCTTGCAGTACGCCTCGACGAGCGCGAGCCGTTCCTCGCTGCGTCCGGTCAGCCGGAGGTAGTCGAGCGTCTTCTCGTCGACGGGGAAGAACCCGCACGTCGCGCCGTACTCCGGTGACATGTTCCCGATCGTCGCGCGGTCGGCGACGCTCAGCGCCGCGAGCCCCGGCCCGAAGTACTCGACGAACTTGCCGACGACGCCGGTCTCCCGCAGTAGCTGCGTCACCGTCAACACGAGGTCCGTTGCAGTGACGCCGTCCGCAAGCTCGCCCGACAGCTTGAACCCCACGACCTGCGGCACGAGCATCGACACCGCCTCGCCGAGCATCGCCGCCTCGGCCTCGATCCCGCCGACGCCCCAGCCGAGCACCCCGAGCCCGTTCACCATGGTCGTGTGCGAGTCCGTCCCGACAAGCGTGTCGGGGAAAGCCTGACCGTCGCGCGACTCGACGACGCGCGCGAGGTACTCGAGGTTCACCTGGTGGACGATTCCTGTGTTCGGCGGGACGACCTCGAGGTTGTCGAACGCCTGCTGTCCCCAGCGGAGGAACGCGTAGCGCTCGCGGTTGCGCTGGAACTCGAGCTCGGCGTTGCGGAAACGCGCGCCGGCCGTCGCATACTCGTCCACCTGCACCGAGTGGTCGATCACGAGCTCGGACGGCAGCCTCGGGTTGATGCGCGACGGATCGCCGCCGAGGTCCTGCATCGCGTTCCGCATAGAGGCGAGATCCACGATCGCCGGGACGCCGGTGAAGTCCTGGTGCAGCACACGCGCCGGCCGGTACGAGATCTCCTCGGACGGCTCAGCCTCCGGCGACCAGCCGACAACCGCGGCGGCCGACGCATCCTCGCCGTGCCGCAGCGCGTTCTCGAGCAGCACGCGGAGCGTGTAGGGAAGCCGCTTCGCCGCCTGGTCGAGGCGGAAGATCTCGTAGCTCTGGGCCCCGACGGTCAGGGTGGAGGCGGCCATCCACCTTCGATTCTACGTTCGCGTTTGACGTGGGCGCCGAGCCTCACCTAAAGTCCACCGACTAAGTGGAGAAATGAGGAGGTCGAATGCGACGTATTAGCATAGTTGTGCTGTTGGTCCTGGCGGTCCCGGCGCTCGCGGCCGGTTCGACGAAGGACGTGAAGCTCGCGCTCGTGGCGTACTCGACGCCGAAGGACGCGTACACGAAGATCATTCCGGCGTTCGAGAAGACCGCTGCCGGGAGGGGCGTCGGCTTCAGCCAGTCCTACGGCGCGTCGGGCGAGCAGGCCCGCGCGGTCGTACAGGGGCTTCCGGCCGACGTGATCGAGCTGTCCCTCGCGCCCGACGTCACGACGCTCGTGCAGTCGCATCTCGTGTCGCCGAGCTGGGACAAGAACGCGTATCACGGCATCGTCACGCGCTCCGTCGTCGTGTTCGTCGTCCGCAGCGGGAACACGAAGCACGTCCGCACGTGGAACGACCTCCTCAGGCCGGGCGTCCAGGTTGTGACGCCGAACCCGTTCACGTCGGGCGGCGCGCGATGGAACGTCATGGCCGCGTACGGCGGAGCACTGCGCGCCGGCAAGACGCCGAAGCAGGCGATCGCCTACCTCACCGAGCTGTTCAAGAAGCACGTCGTCGCGCAGCCGTCGAGCGCGCGCGAGGCGTTGCAGACGTTCCTCTCCGGCAAGGGGGACGTCCTGCTCTCGTACGAGAACGAGGCGATCCTCGCCAAGAACAAGGGGCAGTCCATCAACTGGGTCGCGCCGAAGGCGACGATCCTGATCGAGAACCCGATCGCCGTCACGTCGACGACGAAGCACGCGCCGCAGGCGAAGGCCTTCGTGAAGTTCCTGTACACGGCGCAAGCGCAGTCGCTCTTCGCCGAGACCGGCTACCGGCCGGTGCTGAAGTCGGTGCAGAAGAAGTTCCACTTCACGAGCCCGAAGCAGCTGTTCACGATCGGCTACGTCGGCGGCTGGACGAAGGTGCAGAAGAAGTTCTTCGACCCGAACTCGAGCGTGATGGCGACGATCGAGCGGAGCCTTGGCGGCTAGAGCCGAAGCCCTGCCGCTCCCTCGCTCCTGGCCGAGCGGGGGAGCGGCGCTTGCTGTCGCGTTCAGCACGGCGTACCTGAGCCTGATCGTCCTCCTGCCGATCGCGGCGCTCGTCTGGGCGACCCACGCGCACGCATCGTGGCAGGCGGTCTCCTCGCCGCAGGCCGTCGCGGCGCTGAAGCTGACGGTGCTCGTCTCGTTGGGCGTCGCCGTGTTCCAGGCGATCGCGGGAACCGCCGTGGCGTGGACGCTCGTGCGGGACAGCTTCCCAGGTCAGTCCGTCGTGAACGCGCTGATCGACCTCCCGTTCGCCTTGCCGACGATCGTCACGAGCCTGACGTTGCTCGCGCTCTACGGCCCGCGGAGCCCAGTCGGGGTCGACGCTGCGTTCACTCGCTGGGCGATCCTGCTCGCGCTGCTCTTCGTGACGCTGCCGTTCGTCGTCCGCACCGTGCAGCCCGTGCTGGTGGAGCTCGACCGCGAGATGGAGGACGCGGCCGCGTCGCTCGGCGCATCGACGTTCGCGATCTTCCGGCGAGTGGTGCTGCCGAACATCGTGCCGGCGATCCTCTCGGGCGTCGCGCTGGCGTTCGCGCGCGCCGTCGGCGAGTTCGGATCCGTCGTCCTCGTCTCCGGGAACGTGCCCTTCAGGACGGAGGTCGCGTCCGTGTACATCCTCGGCCGGATCGAGAGCGGTGATCCTGCCGGTGCGGCCGCGGTCTCCGTCGTCCTGCTCGGGATCGCGCTCGTCGTCCTGCTCGGCATCGGCGCGATCCGGCGCCGCGCAACGAGGCACGATGGGTAGGTACCTGCTGCGGTGCGGCGCGCTCGGCTACCTCGCCGTGTTGCTGCTAGCACCGGTCGGCCTCGTGTTCTACCGCGCGTTCGAGCACGGGTTCTGGCCGGCGTGGCACGCGATCGCCTCGCCCGACGCGATGCATGCGCTGAAGCTGACGCTCGTCGCGGCGGCGATCGCGGTTCCGGCCAACATGGTGTTCGGGATCCTCTGCGCGCTCGCGATCGTGCGGTATCGCGTGCCGGGCTTCCGGCTCGTCAACGCACTCGTCGACCTGCCGCTTGCACTCTCGCCGGTCGTCGTGGGGCTCTCGCTGTTGCTGCTCTACGGACGGAACGGCTGGCTGGGAGGTCACAACGTCCTCTTCGCCACACCGGCGATCGTGCTGGCGACGATCTTCGTCTCGCTCCCGTTCGTCGTGCGCGAGGTCGTGCCGGTCCTGCGTGAGATCGGCACGGAGCAGGAGCAGGCCGCCTCCACGCTGGGCGCCTCGGGCTTCGAGATCTTCCGCCGCATCACGCTCCCGTCGATCCGCTGGGCGGTCGCCTACGGCGTCGTGCTGACCACTGCTCGCGCGCTCGGCGAGTACGGCGCCGTACGCGTGGTCTCCGGAAACATCGTCGGCCAGACGGAGACGACGACGCTCTTCGTCGCGAACCGCTATCAGGACTTCGAGACGCAGGCGGCGTACGCCGCGTCCATCGTGCTCGCATTGATCGCGGTCGTGACGCTTCTGCTCATGAACCGGCTGCGGCCGAAGGAGGAGACGCGGTGATCGAGGCGCGCAACATCACGAAGCGGTTCGGAGACTTCACTGCGCTCGACCACGTCTCGGTCGACGTGCCGACCGGGTCCCTCACTGCGCTGCTCGGGCCGAGCGGGAGCGGCAAGTCGACGTTGCTGCGCGTCATCGCCGGTCTCGACCGCCCCGACGCGGGAACGGTCTCGCTGGACGGCGACGACGTCACCGGCCGTCCGCCGCAGAAACGCGGCGTCGGCTTCGTGTTCCAGCACTACGCCGCGTTCAAGCACATGACGGTCCAGGAGAACGTCGGGTTCGGGCTCGAGGTGCGGCGCCGCCCGCGGGCGGAGATCGTAAAACGCGTCGACGAGCTGTTGGAGCTCGTGCAACTGAAGGGGCTCGCGAAGCGGTATCCGGCGCAGCTCTCCGGGGGCCAGCGCCAGCGCATGGGTCTCGCGCGCGCACTCGCGGTCGACCCGAAGGTGCTGCTCCTCGATGAGCCGTTCGGTGCGCTCGACGCGCGGGTGCGCAAAGAGCTGCGGGCGTGGCTGCGTCGCCTTCACGACGAGACGCACACGACGACCGTGATCGTGACGCACGATCAGGAGGAGGCGATGGAGGTCGCCGACCGTGTCGTCGTGATGAACGGGGGACACATCGAGCAGGTTGCGCCGCCGCGCGAGCTCTACGACGCTCCCGCGAACGAGTTCGTGATGTCGTTCGTCGGCCCGGTGAACCGGCTCGGCGACACGTACATCCGTCCGCATGACGTCGAGCTGTCGCTCGAGCCGAACGGCGCGACGCAGGAGGCGATGGTCGAGCGGCTTGTCCACCTCGGCTTCGAGGTGCGCGCCGAGCTCGTGCGGGACGACGGCGAGGAGCTGTCGGTCCAGTTGACGCGCGAGCAAACGGACGCGCTCGAGCTCGCGGAGGGGCAGATCGTGTACGTCAGGCCGACGCGGCAGACGGTCTTTTAGGACCTCATCGAGGCCGGCGTCGTCGCGCCTGTCGTCGGCCGCGTGTACGAGCTGCGCGAGGCTCCCGATGCGATCCGTTGCGTCGAGACCGGCCACGCGGCAAGGTCGTCATCATCCTCTGATTAGACGTGCGGCTCCCAGGCGTCCGGGTTGCCGACGAGGCCGGCGACGGCGTCCGGTAGCTCGCCGCGCGCGACGTCGGCGATCGTGACGTGCTCGAGGACGGCGCGCAGGTTGGCGCGCACCGCGATCCACACATCCTGCAGACGTTCGGCCGAGCCGCTGTAGTTCACCGACTCGGGGCCGACGCCGCGCACGTTCGCGATCGGTCCTTCAACCGCGCGGACGACGTCGGCGACGGAGATCTCGTCGGCAGGCCGCGCGAGCCAGTAGCCGCCCTCGACGCCGCGCTGCGAGCGGACGACTCCCGCGTGGCGGAGGTCACCGAGGATGTTCTCGAGGAACTTGAGCGGGATCTCCTGCGCCTGCGCGATCCGCTCGCCTTTCACCGGGCCGTCCCCGGCGACGGCCAGCTCGATCACGGCCCGCAATGCGTAATCGACCTTCGCGGAAACGCGCACGATGTGATTGTCACCCAACAGAGTTGTCTGATCTCCGCCCCAGTGAGATGCTGCCTCCGTGGGCGACGCGGGGTCCTCCTCGGCCGGCGCGAAACGAAGCGCCGCAAACGGCTCGCGGCTCGACGAGGCGGAGGTTCTCGACCGTCTTCGGCTCGTCGGCGAGGCGTTTCGCCCCGCAGCTCCGATCGATCGGCGAAGCCTCTTTTCGGGCCGAAGCGAGCAGATCAGCGAGCTCTTCTCGATCGCCGCCCAACCGGGACAGCACGCCGTCATCTTCGGCGAGCGCGGCGTCGGCAAGACGTCCCTCGCCGCGGTTACCGCCGAGATGTTGAAGAGCGCAAATATGCTCGTCGCCAGGGCGACATGCGACGTCAGCGACGACTTCGGCAGTGTCTGGCGTAAGGCACTGGACGAGCTTCGTCTCCACACGACGACCCAGAAGGTCGGGTTCACCGGTGGCACGGAGGAGACGAGTCACTCGCTTGCGCGCTTGCTCGGCGACGACGTGAAGGACCCGGCCGGCCGCGTCCTGTTCGCCGACACGATCAAGACACTGTCGGATCGTGTGGTGCGCGCAACGATCACTCTGATCGGTGTCGCGGACAGCGTCTCGGAGCTCGTCCGCGAGCATCGTTCGGTCGAGCGCGCGCTCGCGCAGATTCACATGCCACGCATGACGCGACAGGAGCTGTCGGAGATCGCGACCAGGGGCATCGAGGCCGCACAGATGGGGATCCGACCCGACGCGGTCCGAAGGATTGCCACCCTCTCGCAAGGTCTTCCGCACTACACGCAGCTCCTTACCCAGCTGGCTGCGCAGTCCGCGCTGGCGGCGCGCCGGCGGGTCGTCACGGGCCGCGACGTCGACGTTGCCGTAGGGCGTGCGCTCGAACGCGCGCAACAGAGTGTGGTCGAGGCGTACCAGGAGGCGACTGCCGACACGCGAAAGAGCATCTATCCGCAAGTCCTCCTGGCCTGCGCGCTGGCTCCGGAGGACGACTTCGGTCTCTTTGCGGCGTCCGACGTGTGCGGGCCTCTCGGCAGGATCCTCGGAAAGCCATACAAGACCGCAGCGTTCGCACGTCATCTGGATGAGTTCTCGCAGGAGTCGCGCGGCGAAGTTCTGCAGAAGCACGGCACCGGGCGCACGACGCGTTATCGCTTTCTCAACCCTCTGCTGCAGCCCTATGTCGCGATGCGCGGGGTCTCTGAAGGCGTCGTCCGCGTCCAGGATCTCGGCTAGGAGCGGGCCGGCCACTTTCCGGCGGCCGGCCCGCCCTGCGATGCGTTAGCCGACGACGATGTAGAACGAGCGGTCGGCGGGTGCGCCGACGTTGTCCCGCATCTGCACGAAGACCGTGCTCGAGTTGTCCGACGTCGGGCACGCGCGACCCTCCGTGCCGCCGCCGCATGGTCCCGCGGTTCCGGCTCCGCGCTGGTCCGAGAGATCGTTCGCGTTCCCGTTCGAGACGACGATCGGATGGCCTGTGACTGCGGCCCCGAAGTTGATCAGGTACGCCCCGGTCCCCGGCTTCGCAGCGAGCGTGATCCCGCCCGACTGCGCGGCGATCCCGCCGTCAGCTCGGACGAGCGCCCACTTCAGCGACGCTCCGCCGCCGGCCGGGCCGGCGGGACCCTGCGGACCTGCCGGACCGGCCGGACCGACCGGCCCCGTGGGACCGACGGGCCCGCGCGGAATCTGTCCGCGCTTGAAGTCCACTCCCAACAGGGAGTGGTTCTTCACCTGAACGGTCGTGACGCTGTTCGCCGGCAGTCTCAATGCTGCGTAGCTCGTCCCACCGAGCGCGATCAGAAGCGCTGTGCACGCGACGACCATCGCCGGCGACGGTCGAAATCTGCGAAGCATCTTCAAGGAATCACCCCCATACGTAGTCACCCACGCCTTCCCGGGGATGCTGCCGTCTACTCCTTTAGAAGGATGTAAATGTGGCTTGAAACTTTTGGGAAACCGCTTGTTTCAGGCGTAGTTCGGCAACAGCTCGCGTCGCGCGAAGTCGAGGAAGCCCTCCTGGTCAGGCCCGATCTGATGGATGTACGCGTGTGTGTAGCCCGCGTCTTCGTACTCCTTCAGCTCCTTCAGGTACTCCTCGGGATCCGGGCCCATGGTGAGCGTCTCCTCGAGCTCGTCTGCCTCGCGTCCTTCGACGAGCTGCTCGAAGTCCGAGGGCAGCGGAAGCTCCTGAGACGCGCTCCCTTCCACGAGCGCGTTCGGCCAGACCTCGAACGCCGTCTTCTTAGCGCCGTCCTTCGACTTCGCCCAGCAGACGGTGACCTGGCCGTACTTCGGCTTGCCGTTCCCGCCGCCGTTCTCGAACTTCTCGACGATCTCCTTCTTCGGCGCGACGTTGATGAGCGCGTCGCCGATGCGCCCGGCGAGGTCCGCCGCATTCGGCTGCATCGCCGCCACGGCAACGTCGACGCCGTCGTCGGGCACGTCGAAGATGCGGACGTTCTCGACCGTGTAGTGCTTGCCGCGGCGCGTGACGTAGTCGCCTTTCCAGAGCTCGCGCATGAGCTCGACGGCCTCTTCGAGCATCGACAGCCGCTCGTCGGGCGCCGGCCACTTCGCGCCGGTGACGTGCTCGTTCAGGTTCTCGCCGGTGCCGACGCCGAGGAAGAAACGGCCCGGCATGAGACACGCCGACGTCGCCGCGGCGTGAGCGACGATCGCCGGGTGAATGCGAATCAGCGGGCACGTCACGCCGGTGCCGACCAGAAAGCGCTCGGTCACCTGCGCGATCCCGGCGATCACCGACCAGACGAAGGCGCTGTGGCCCTGACGGTTCGTCCACGGGTGGATGTGGTCGGAGATCAGGCCGAACCCGAACCCGGCCTCTTCCGCGAGTCTTGCGTGGCGGATCAGGTCGGAGGGTGCATGCTCCTCCGACGACATGGCGTAGCCGAGCTCCATGGAGCGTGCGTACCTACGTGTCGTCGCTGCGAAACGTGGTACATCGTCTGCATGTTCGCGCGCGTCGCCGAGCTCCAGACGCTTCTCGAAGGCGTCCCGCTGCCGGCGGGAAAGCGCGAGCTGCTCGACTACGCGCGAAGCCAGGCCGACGGAGACGTATTCCTCGGGCTCCTCAGCGGCATTCCCGACCGCGAGTACCGCTCGCTCGACGACG
>VAYM01000172.1 GCA_005884945.1 Actinomycetota bacterium
CGTGAGAGCCGTCTGCCAACGTGTCTCCGAAGCGCGCGTCCGCATAGACGGCGACGTCAGAGGCGAGATAGGCATGGGGCTGGTGGTTCTCCTCGGCGTCGCGCGCGACGACACGGGGACGGAGGCCACGCGGCTCGCCGAAAAGGTGGCGCGGCTGCGCATCTTCGCGGACGAGCGCGGAAAGTTCGACCGCAGCCTTCTCGACGTCGGCGGATCAGCGCTGGTCGTCAGTCAGTTCACGTTGATCGCGGATACGCGCAAGGGGAACCGTCCCAGCTTCGCGGGCGCCGCCGCTCCGGACGTCGCCGAGCCGCTCTACGAGCAGTTCTGCGCCGCGCTCGGGCTACGCGGGGTGCCCGTTGCGACGGGCGTCTTCGGCGCGAGGATGGCGGTGGAGCTCGTGAACGACGGGCCCGTGACCGTCGTGTTGGACTGATTCGGAATCTGAATCGGGCTCGTCTTCGCCGCGCGACGGATTTGCCTTGCTATTCTCCCTTCACCACATTTCGAGCGGTTTTGCGAAATGGGCCTGCGGGCCCATTTTTTGTGACAGGAGCACGATGGCAGCGACACACGACAAGGAACGGCAATTGACGCGGGAGATCGCCCCGAAGGTCGAGGGCGCCGTTCCGGGCATCGAGGTCCTCGCCGTCGAGCTCGCAGGCCCCGAGCGGTTCACGGTCTACATCGACCACACGCACGGCGTCGATCATGCGCTTTGCGAGCGGGTCACGAACGTGCTCCGCGACTATCTGCGCGACTACTCGGTGGACGTGTCGTCCCCCGGTCTGGCGCGCCCACTGCGGCGGCCGGAGCACTTCCGCCGCGTGATCGGCCGGGAAGCCACACTCAAGACCGGGTCTGAGATCGCAGGCCGCAAGAACTTCAAGGGACGGATCAAGGGCGCCGGCGAACGTGCCGTCACGGTCGGCGTCGAGGGCAACGACGTGGACATCCCGTACGACGCGATCGTCCGGGGCAATCTGATCGACGAAGGGTAAGGACATGAGCCAGGAGATCATCGACGCGGTTCGCGACATCGAGCGCGAAAAGGGAATCGAGAGCGGGACGTTGGTCGCCGCGCTCGAGGATGCGCTGCTCGCGGCCTACAAGAAGATGCCCGGATCGTCGCGCCATGCGACGGTCGACATCGACGATCAGGGAGATTTCCGCGTCTATTCGATCGAGCTGCCTCCGGACATCGAGGCACGTCTCATCGAGGAGGCGCGCGAGCGCAAGCTCGAGGAGCTCGAAGCGCTCGAGCAGGAAACCGGGGAGCGGTCGCACACGCTGATCTCGGACGACGATCTCGACGTCGACTGGTCGGACGTCCCGGACGATCAGGTCAAGCGTGCCGACGTCACGCCCGAGAACTTCGGCCGCATCGCAGCGCAGACCGCGAAGCAGGTGATCCTGCAGCGGATCCGCGAGGCCGAGCGCGCGATGATGTACGACGAGTACGTCGACCGCGTGAGCGAGGTGGTCACCGGCATCGTCCAGCAGGCCGGCGACCGCAACAACGTGCTCGTCGACCTCGGCAAGGTCGAGGCGCTCCTCCCGCGGTCCGAGCAGGTCGACGGTGAGCGCTACGAGCAGGGCTCGCGCATCAAGGCCGTGATCACCGAGGTTCGGAGCGGAACGAAGGGCCCGCAGGTCATCCTCTCGCGCCGTGACCCGGAGCTGATCAAGACGCTCTTCGAGCTCGAGGTTCCGGAGATCGCGGATGGTCTCGTCGAGATCCGCGGCGTTGCGCGGGAACCCGGCTACCGCTCGAAGATCGCAGTCGAGTCGCACGCGCAGGGCGTCGACCCTGTGGGGGCCTGTGTCGGCCCGCGCGGGTCGCGCGTCCGCATGGTCGTCTCGGAGCTTCGCGGCGAGAAGATCGACATCATCCCGTGGAACTCGGAGCCGGCGCGGTTCGTCGCCAAGGCGCTGTCGCCCGCGCGTGTTCGCGAGGTGTTCGTCGACGACGACACGAAGGAGGCGACGGTCATCGTTCCCGACGACCAGCTCGCGCTCGCGATCGGCAAGGAGGGACTGAACGCCCGTCTCGCTGCGCGGTTGACGGGCTGGCGCGTCGACATCCAGTCGGACACCGAGTTCGCCCATGCAGAGGCCGAGGCTGCGTACGGCGGCGGCGAAGGGGAGGAGTTCACCGGCCGCTGTGCCGCCGTCCTCGCGAACGGGAAGCGCTGCCCGAACGAGGCGCTGCCGGGGTCGCGCTACTGCGGCATCCCGGCGCACCAGGAGCTCGCCCTCCACGACACCGAGGACGTGGAGCCGATCGAAGCGGTCGACGAGCCGGAGCTCGAGGCGGTTGCCGACGCGACGCCGCCGGACGCGGAGAGCATCGGGCCGGAGAGCCTGGAGGAACTACCGGCGGAGCCGGAGCTCGACCCCGAAGCGCCGGCTGATGTGGCCGCGACACACGGCCCTCCGGCGACGGAGATCTCGGCGGCCGAAGGCGAGGTCGACCTGGACACCGTCCATCCGCGCTACGCCCCGCCGCAGCAGGTGCCTGCGGGCGTCCCGATCGAGGTCCAGCCCGCGGACGAGGGGACGTCGGCGGGTTGACGCCGCCGATCCGGAGCTGCATCGGCTGCGGACGGAAGGCGCCGCAGCAGGAGCTCCTGAGGTTCGTCGCCGAGAACGGCCGGCTCGTCCCGGGCGACCACCGGCCCGGGCGCGGCGCCTACACGTGCAGGCGGCTTTCCTGCTTCGAGCGCGCCGCCTCCCGCCGCGCCTTCAACCGAACCTTGCGCCAGACCGTCGAAGTCGAGCCTGGCTTGAGCGGTCTCTACACTTGAGGACGACATGGCGAACGATTCAGGATCAAACCGGCCGAACCGCCCGATGAGGCCCCGTCAGGGTGCCGCGGGACGGCGCAAGCGGCGCGTCATCATCGACAGCTCGGCCGCGCGTCCGCCCCGCGACGCGCGGCAGCAGCGAGAGCGGGCGGACGGTGCGCGGCCGAAGCAGCCGCGCGAGGTCGTCCCGCCGACGGGCCCGGCGACGGTCGAGTCGGGGGTCACCGTCCGGGACCTCTCGCAGGCGCTCGGTGTCGCGATGGGGGAGATCATCAAGATCCTGATGGGCCTCGGCCAGATGCGGACTGCGACGCAGTCGCTGACGGACGAAGAGGTCGAGTTGGTCGCCGCCGAGCTGAAGCGCGAGGTGACGATCAAGCACCTCGCGGACGAGGAGGACGAGGCGCCCGAGACGTACGAGGACTCGGAGGACCAGCTCGCCCCGCGTCCGCCGGTCGTCACGATCATGGGCCACGTCGACCACGGCAAGACGACGCTCCTCGACGCGATTCGGAAGACGTCGGTCGTCGAGACGGAAGCAGGCGGGATCACACAGCACATCGGCGCCTACCAGGTCGAGCACAACGCGCGGAAGATCACCTTCCTCGACACGCCCGGCCACGAGGCATTCACGGCCATGCGCGCGCGCGGAGCCAAGGTGACCGACATCGCCGTCCTGGTGGTCGCGGCCGACGACGGCGTCATGCCGCAGACGAAGGAGTCGATCGCACACGCGCGTGTAGCGGGCGTCCCGATCGTCGTTGCCGTGAACAAGATCGACGTCGCCGATGCGGATCCCAACCGCGTCCGTGCCGAGCTGTCCTCCGAAGGGCTGCAGCCCGAAGAGTGGGGAGGGACGACGCAGTTCTCCGACGTGTCTGCGAAAGAGGAGCGGAACCTCGACGACTTGCTCGAGAAGGTGCTGCTCGTCGCGGACGCCGAGCTCGAGCTCACCGCGAATCCCACCGCGGAGGCATCGGGGCCGATGATCGAGTCGCGCCTCGACGTCGGCCGCGGCCCCGTCGCGACGATGCTGATCCATCGCGGCACGCTCCGCGTGGGTGACGCGATCGTCGCCGGCGACGCGTGGGGGAAGGTTCGCGCGCTCTACAACTTCCGCGGCGAGAAGCTGAAGGAAGCAAAGCCGGGCGAACCGGTCGAGATCCTCGGTTTCGACAAGCCGCCGCCCGCGGGCGAGCTCGCACGGGTCGTCGAGAACGAGCGGCGCGCGCGGGATCTCGCGAACGTTCGCGGCGACCGTTTGCGGCGCGAGCAGCTCGCGCAGCAGCGGCCGGGGGGCGTCTCGCTCGAGCGGCTGTTCGAGCAGATGCAGACGGGCGCCGTCCAGGACCTCAACCTGGTCGTCAAGGGCGACGTCGTCGGCTCGGTCGAGGCCGTCGTCGGCGAGCTCTCGAAGATCCAGCACTCCGAGGTGCGCGTCAACGTCATCCACCAGGGCGTCGGCGGGATCACGGAGAACGACGTCATGCTCGCGTCGGCGTCGAACGCGATGATCGTCGGCTTCAACGTCCGCCCGAACGCGGAAGCGCGTGCGCTCGCCGTGCGGGAGAACGTCGAGATTCGGCCGTACCGCGTCATCTACGACCTCACGAACGACATCGAGCAGGCGCTCGTCGGCATGCTCCGTCCGGTCGAGCAGGAGGAGACGCTCGGCGAGGCGGAGGTGCGGGCACTGTTCAAGGTCTCGCGCCTCGGCACGATCGCGGGCTGCATGGTCACGAGCGGCGTCATCCGCCGCGCCGCGCGCGTGCGCGTCGTGCGCGACGGGACCGTGATCTACGAGACGTCGATCGCACAGCTCAAGCGATTCAAGGACGATGCGCGCGAGGTCAGCGAAGGCTTCGAGTGCGGGATCCTGCTTGACGGCTTCAACGACGTGAAGGAAGGCGACGTGCTCGAGTGCTACGAGACGCGCCAGATCGAGCGCACCGACCTCTCGGATGCGCCGACGCCGGCATCCGCCGCGACGTCGTAGTCGCTCACGTTGGGCGCAGGCTTCGTCGGGATCCTCTCCGTCGAGTTGCACTTCCCGGAGGCGGGCTCGCTGAAGGGGAAACGGAAATACGTCCAGTCGGCAAAGGCGCAGCTGCAGAACCGGTTCGGCGCCTCGGTCGCCGAGGTGGACTTCCACGAGCTCTGGCAGCGATCGCGGCTGACGCTTTCGTGCGTCGCGCGCGAGCAACGCGAGGCCGCTCGTCTGCTCGACGAGGCGGAGCGCTACCTCCACGGGCAGGAGTTCGAGCTCGTGCGCGCGGAGCGCGAGATCTTCACGTTGGACTAGAAAACGCTCTGCAGAATCGCGGCCGTCCCGGCGACGAGCAGAATCAGCCCGACCGCCTGGAGAAGTCTCCGCTCGTCGAGCCGGCCCGTGAGTCTCGCTCCCAAGAGCGCCCCCGGGATCGACGCCGCGGATCCGATCGCGAAGAGCGTCCAGTCGACGCCCGACGGTGCATGGGCGGCTATCCCGGCGATCCCCACGCACACGCCGACGAGCAGGTTCGTGCCGACGACCCGTATTGCGTCAGTGCCGACGAAGCGCAGCAACGCAGGCATCCGCAGCGAGCCGAGGATCAGGCCCACAACCCCACCGAGAAAGCCGATCAGAGCGCCGGCCACGACCGCCGCCGGAAGTCCTTCGCGCCGCGGCGGCCTGGTCGGCGCGCGGCGCGGGCGCAGGAGGTCGATCCCGAAGACGAGCAGCGCCACGCCAATGACGACGAGCAAGACGTGGCCGGGAAGAGCAGCCGCCACCGCCGATCCGGCGACCGCGCCCAGCACGGAGACCGGCGCCATCCAGCGGACGAGCCGCCAGTCGACGCGGCCGGCGCGAACGTGCGCGATTCCCGCGGTTGCCGCGGCGAGGCCGGAGATCCCGATGTTGGCTCCGGCACCGGCACCCGGGCTCGACGCCGCGAAGACGATCACCGGCAGTCTGATGTTGCCGAGCACGAGGCCGACGAGCCCTCCGACCAGCGCCGTCGTGAAGCACCAGACGGCGACCGCGGCGAGGATGAGAGCGTGCAACCGCTTGAATATCCCGCATGGCAGATCGGATGCGTCGCGTCAACGAATCCGTCCGGCAGGTGTTGTCCGAGGCGATGGGCCAGCTCAAGGATCCGAGGATCGGCTTCGTCACCGTCACCGGGGTCGAGACGTCGTCGGACCTCCGCCACGCGCGCGTCTTCGTCTCTGTCCTCGGCACCGAGCGGAAGCGAGAACGGGCGCTCGAGGGACTCCAAGCTGCCCACTCCGTCCTGCAGGCGCGGATCGCGCGCGAGCTGCGTCTGAAGAGGACGCCGCAACTGACGTTCGAATACGATCCGTCGGTTGAACGCGGGGTCCGGATGACGAAGCTGATCGATGAGCTCGCCCCAGACGACAGCGAGTGATCTCGCCGCCGTCGTCGACGCGATCCGCAGCCACGATCGCTTCACGCTGACGACCCACGAGAATCCCGATGGGGATGCGCTCGGCTCGCTCCTCGCCGCGAAGCTCGCGTTCGACGAGCTCGGCAGGGACAGCGTCATGGTGTTGCACACGGACGCGCCGCTTCCGGGTGAGTACGGGTTCATGCCCCTCGCGGAGCTTCGCCGCCGCTGGTCCGATGACGTCTCGGAGCGAGTGCTCGTCGCGCTCGACTGCGCGAACGAGAGCCGGATCGGCGATCAGGAGGTTCTCGGTCGCGTTCCGTTGACCATCGACATCGACCACCACCATGACAACACGCGCTTCGGGGACGTGAATCTGATCGTTCCCGACGCGTCCTCGACCGGGGAGGTTCTGCGCGATCTGTTTCGGGAGCTGGACGTCGAGCTCACGCCGGACATCGCGGAGGCGCTCTACATTGCGCTCGTGACAGACACCGGCCGCTTTCAGTACACGAACACGACGCCGAAGGCGCTGCGCCTCGCGGCGGAGCTCGTCGAGGCCGGCGCCGACGTGCACCGTGTCTTCCAGGGGGTCTACGAGTCGGTCCAGTTCGCAAAGCTGAAGCTGCTCGCGCGTGCGCTCGACCGCGCGCAGATCTACGAGGGCGGTCGCATCGTGATCTCGTACTTGCTGCGCACCGATTTCGCGGAGGTCGGCGCCGCCGAGCCGTACTCCGAGGGCATCATCGACTACCTGCGGGCCGTCGAGGGCGCTGACATGGCGGTCCTCATTCGCGAGCCGCCGCGGCAGGACGGCCCGACGCGGCGCGCCAGCCTGCGTGCGAGCATCGACGAGCTCGACGTGTCCGCGATCGCGCGCAAGTCGGGCGGCGGTGGACATCGCCAGGCTGCCGGCTTTTCGAGCGAGGCGTCGATCGAGGACATCACGGCGTTCGTGAGACGGGAGTTTGCCGCCGCGCGCTCGTAGCCCTGCCGGGATCGTCCTCGTCGACAAGCCGGCAGGCCCGTCGTCCTTCGCAATCGTCGCCGAGCTGCGCCGCCGTACCGGTGCGCGAACCGGCCATACGGGGACGCTCGACCCGTTCGCGACCGGATTGCTGATCTTGTTGTCCGGATCGGCAACTAAACTGGCATCGTGCTTCGTTGGACTCGACAAGCGTTACGTCACGGACGTCGATGTGACTGCACGGACGTCGACGGGCGACCCCGAGGGGGAGGTCGTCGAGCGCGTCGATCCGCCGTCGGCCGACGAGCTCGAGGCGCGGCTCGCGCACCTCCGCGGTGAGGTGGACCTGCCGATTCCAGCCGCGTCGGCGGTGAAGATCGGCGGGGAGCGCGCGTACAAGCTCGCGCGGCGCGGTATCGCCGTGGAGATGCCGGTGCGGCGTTCGCGTGTCGACGCGCTCGACGTCATCACCTATCAAGACGGCGTGGTTCGCCTCGACCTCCGTGTCAGCTCGGGGACGTACGTGCGGTCGATCGCGGACGCCCTCAGCGGACATTGCCGGACGCTTCGCCGGCTCGAGATCGGTCCGTTCTCCGTCGACGAGGCCAACCCGGATCGGATGATCCCTGCCGAGGAAGCGCTGGCACGCCTGTCGTGATCGTCGCGCGGCATCTCCGCGAGCTGCCCACAGCAGAGCGCGCAACTGCTGTCGGCAGCTTCGACGGCGTCCACATCGGACACCAGGCGGTCCTCGACACCGCGAGGCAGACGGATCTCCGCACAACGGTCGTCACGTTCTGGCCGCATCCGCGCCTCGTGCTCGGCAACCGGGTCGAGCTGCTGTCGTCGCTGGAGCGAAGGCTCGAGTTGCTCGCGGACGAGGGGATCGACGAGACGTTGGTCCTCGAGTTCACGGCAGAGCTGGCGCGGCTCGAACCCGGCGAGTTCGCGGAGACGATCCTCCGTCGCATCGGCACGCGCGTCGTCGCAGTCGGCGAGAACTTCAGGTTCGGTCGTGGAGCGTCAGGTACGCCGTCCATGCTCGTCGACCTCGGGTTCGAGGTCCGTGCGATCCCGTTGGTGAAGGACGCCTCGTCGACGCGCATACGCCAGTTGCTCCGTGCGGGCAGCGTGGAGGATGCGGCGAAGCTCCTCGGCCGGCCGCCCGAAGTGGAGGGCGTCGTCGTCCTCGGAGACCAGCGGGGCGGGACGCTCGGGTATCCGACGGCGAACCTCGACGTCCCCCCGGAACTCGTCGTTCCCAGATTCGGGATCTATGCCGGCTGCGCACTCGGCCAACCGGCGGCGGTGTCGATCGGCGTCAATCCGCACTACGGCGGTTCGGAGCGCCGGATCGAGCCGTACCTGCTCGACTTCGAGGGCGACCTCTACGGTCAGCGGCTCGTCGTCGAGCTGTGGAAACGGCTGAGGGACGAGCGCGCCTTCGCCAGCGAGCGCGAGCTCGTCGAACAGATCGCGCGTGACGTGGAGGAGACTCGTGCCGCGATCCGTCCGGTCTGAGGGACGGCGACCAGGGTGGCGGCGGCGCCCGCACGCCGCAAGTTTCCGCAAAGAGCGGAGTCTTTTCCGAGGTGGAAGCGAATTCGGGAGACGACGGGCCAAGCCTGACCGTGCTCGAGAGCGTGCGCTGTCTCGAGTGCGGAGCGGTCTATGCAAAGCCGACGGGCGGCGGCACGGTTCGCCAGAACCCGGGTTGCCCGGAATGCGGCTACGTCGGCTGGAGCGACATCGGCGCGGGGGTCATCGAAGGCTGGCAGCCGCCCCGCTCCGCCGAGGATCCGCGGCGGGACCGCGGCGGCTGACGACGCTGACTCCGCCGAAGTAGTGGTGGAGCGCCGGCCAGCGCCGCACGCTCCTGTCGCGCCGCTCGAGCGCGACGAGCGCGTC
>VAYM01000110.1 GCA_005884945.1 Actinomycetota bacterium
TGGTAGTAGCCGTCGGCGTAAAAGCTTCGTGGCGGACGAGGCATTCGAACGATGATGCAGCTCACTGAGCGTGAGAGGACGCCGCGTTCGCCTTTTGGCACACATCCGTGACGAGGCCTGCGCGGTGCCTGGCACCGGGCCCCCCGAAAGGGTCGCGTACGCTTCGGGCATGGCCGTCGTCAGCCGCATTTCGATCGCGCCCGTCAAGGGGCTCGCGCTCGCGCATCCCGACGAGGTGCAGGTCGATACGACCGGCGTGCTCGCGAACCGGCGCTTCTACGTCGTCGACGACCGAGGTCGCCGCTACGGACAGATCCGGAACGGACGCCTCGTGCAGATCCGCGCCGCGTACGACCCCGAGCGCGAGCACCTCGCGCTCACCTTCCCGGACGGAACGATTGCCGAGGGGATCGTCGACCTCGCCGAAGAGACCACGACCGACTTCTACGGACGGCCCGTCAACGGCCGCGTCGTCGCAGGCCCATGGGCCACGGCGCTCTCGGCCTGGTGCGGCCGCTCGCTCCGCCTCGTGCAACCGGCGGCCGGACAGGCCGTCGACCGCGCCCGCGGACACGTGTCCCTCGTCTCCGAGGCCTCCCTGCGCGAGCTCGCGCGACAGGCGAACGAGAACGAGCCGGTCGACGGCCGCCGCTTCCGGATGCTGTTCCAGGCGGACGGCCTGCGAGCGCACGAGGAGGACACGTGGCTCCGCCGGAAGGTCAGGATCGGCGAGGTACTCGTCCGCTTCCGCGGCGTCGTCGGCCGCTGCGCGATCACGACGCAGAACCCGGACACGGGCCTGCCCGACTTCGACACCCTCCGCGTCCTCAACGCGTACCGCGGCCTGGACGCGAAGCGCGAGCTCCCGTTCGGCGTCTACGGCGAGGTGCTCGAGCCTGGGCGCGTCCGCGTCGGTGACCTCGCCGAGCCACTCGAGCTCAGCCTTCTCGACGCAACGGCGTCGTAAACTCAACGGATGGCGTCCGTCGTCCACCCGGACGAGGTCGAGCCGCGGCGCGAGGGCAACGCCGAGGTTCGCACGACCTTCCATGCCGGCAACGGCTGCGAGCGGCTCGAGCAGCGCGTCGTCCGCGTCGCGACCGGCCGGTCTCCGCGACGTCGCCTCGAGGACCAGCAGGAGATCCTGTACGTCGTCGAGGGCCGCGGAACCCTCGACCTCGACGGCGAGACGCACGCGCTGGAGCCGGACATGGGCGTCTACATCGCGCGCGGCGAGACGTACGCGATCGACGCGGACGACGGACTGACGCTCGTCTCCGTCGTCACCCCCGCGGACTGCGACTCCGCGAACGGGCAAAGGAAGGTAACCGTGCGTTTCGCAGACCAACCGGAGCTCGACGCCACGAGTGTCCGCACGTTTCGGTACCTCGTCAACGAGGAGGCCGGCTGCCCGGACGTGACGCAGTTCCTCGGCATCGTCCAGCCGAGCAAGGCGGCGGCGCATCACCATCCGTACGACGAGGTGGGATACATCGTCGAAGGCGAAGGAATAGCGCACATCGACGGGGCGGAAACGCCGATCCGCGCAGGCTCATGCTTCCACCTGGAGCCGCGGCAACCGCACACGATCGAGAACTCGGGCACCGGGCCGATGCGGATCCTAGGCGTCTTCCACCCATCCGGCAGTCCTGCGGAGGCGTATGAGGAGAAACAATGAGCCGCGGACGGCGTCAGAGTCGGTAGAGAACCCACAAGGAGGAGTGGAATGAGGAAGAGGATCGGGCTGGCGTTGGGGGTGGCGCTCGTCGCGGCGGCAGCAGCGGTCGCGGCGACCGTCGGGGGATCGGCTTCGCCTGCGTCGGCGATGGCGCTCGCACCGTCGTGCAAGAACGCGAAGATCGCGCTCACCGGCCCGTACACGGGGCCGGCCGGCACGGCGGGGCTCGACCAGCGGAACTGGGGCCGGTTGTTCGTCAGCTACTGGAACGGCAAGAAGGCGATCCCGGGCGTCCCGAAGGGCATGAAGCGCACGCACCTGACGACGGTCGAGGACGACACGCAGCTCAACCCGCAGGTCGCCGCGACGGTCGCGACGAAGTACAAGTCCGACTCCTCGCTGCTAGCCGTCAACGGCTTCTCGGGAAGCCAGGAGAACGTCGCCGGTGGCCCGATCCTCGCAAAGGCGGGGATCGCGTTCGTCTCGGGCTCGGCGACGCGCTCAAGCCTCACGGTGGCGAGCTCGCCCGACGGCAAGGGCATCGCGGGTCACTTCTTCCGCGTCGTGCCGAACGACAACTTCCAGGCAGCGGTCGACGTCAAGTTCATGATGAAGAAGCTCGGGATCAAGAAGGGCAACACGGTCATGACCGTCGACTCGGCGGAGGCGTATTCCGTTCCGCTGATCACGCTTGCGTCGTCGCTCTTCCGCAAGGCCGGGGTGAAGGTCGACCGTGAGTCGCAGCCCGCCTCGCAGACGGACTTCACGTCGCTCGCGGGGAAGGCCGTGGCCGTGCGCGCGAAGGGCGTCATGTTCGCGAGCCAGGTCGCGTCGAACGCGCAGCTCTTCAGCGACCAGCTGAAGGCCGCCGGCTTCAACGGCAAGTTCATCGGGACGGACGGGACGTTCGACTCGTCGCAGTTCAAGTTCCCGGGTGCCTACATCTCGTCGTTCAGCCTCGATGTGACGAAGGTCAGGGCCGACCGGTCGATCGTCGCCGACTTCACGCACAGGTTCGGCAAGACGATCAACTTCGGCGCTCCGTCATGGGTCGCGGTCCAGGTGCTCGCGATGGCGATCTCGAAGTCCTGCGCGGACGGAAAGGTCAGTCGCGCCGAGGTGCTGAAGAACGTACGCAAGGTGAAGATGACGAAGTCGCTGCTGGGCAAGCCGGTCGCCTTCCTCCCGAACGGCGACGTGAAGGGCGGCATCAACTTCTCGATCTTCAAGATCGCGGAAGACCACAGCTACCAGCTCGTGCAAGCGGGCTGATCCAAGTCACTGCGTGCGGCCCACCCGACGTGGTGGGCCGCACGTGGGTGTGAGAGCCTTCGTCGCGGATGGGCGGCATCCATCTTCTCGCCGGCTTCGACTCGTTCACGCTGACGTGGCCCTACTTCTTCGACCAGCTCGTTGCGGGACTGACGCTGGGGAGCCTGTACGCCCTGCTCGCGCTCGGCTACTCGATGGTCTACGGGATCCTGAAGCTCCTCAACTTCGCGCACGGCGAGGTCTTCATGATCGGCTCGTACATCGGGTACTTCGTGCTGACTGCGCTCGGAGGGGCGGCTAGTCCGGACGTCCCGATCGTCGTCCTGTTGCTGCTCATGTTCGCGGCCGGAATGCTCGGTTCCGGTCTCCTCGGCGTCGCGATCGAGCGCTTTGCCTACCGACCGCTGCGAAGCGCGCCGCGCATCGCGCCGCTGATCAGCGCGCTCGGCGTCTCGTTCTTCCTCCAGCAGCTCGCGACGCTGCTGTTCGGCTCGATCCCGAAGCAGTACAACACGTTCGGCCTCCACAACGGCTCGCTGTTCAACCGGATCACGCTCGGCAACTTCCAGATCCAGTACATGCAGCTGATCGTGGTCGTGTCCGCGGTCGTGCTGATGCTCGCGCTCACGCAGCTCGTTGCACGCACCAAGGTCGGGCGGGCGATGCGCGCGACATCGTTCGACCTGGAAGCGGCGTCGATGATGGGCATCGACATCGACCGCGTGATCATGTTCACGTTCTTCGTCGGGTCGGCGCTCGCCGGCGCGGGCGGCGTCATGAACGGGCTCATCTTCCAGAACGTGAACGCGTACGTTGGCTTCAACGCCGGCCTGAAGGCGTTCACCGCCGCCGTCGTCGGCGGGATCGGAAGCATCAAGGGCGCGATGTTCGGCGGGTTGACGATCGGCGTCGCGCAGGCGTTCGCAACCGGCTACCTCTCGTCGGCGTACCAGGACGTGATCGTGTTCGCGCTCCTCGTCGTCATCCTGCTCATGCGACCTACCGGCCTCTTCGGGACGCCGGCCCTACAGAAGGTCTGATGGAAGCCGAAGCACCGGGCCCGCAGATCGGCGCCGACGAGTGGGTCGCGCGGTCCGGCGAGCGCCGTCAGGCCGGAGCGCTCGGACGCGCCCGGCTCTGGGCGGAACGACTGCCGCGGCCCGTCCTCGTCGCAGGAGCCGCCGCGGTCGTCGCCCTCGTCGCGCTCGTGCCGGTGATGACGACGGACGACTACGTCCTACGCGTCGGGGTCGTCTCGTTGATCTTCGCGCTGCTGGCGCTCGGCCTGAACGTCTCCGTCGGATTCGCGGGATTGCTCGACCTCGGCTACGTGGCGTTCTACGGCTTCGGCGCGTACGGGTACGCGATGCTCTCGTCGTCGAAGTTCGGCGTGCACTGGGCGCTCTGGGAGTCGCTGCCAGTCATCCTGGCGACGTCGGTCCTCGTCGGCTTCCTGCTCGCGCTGCCGTCACGTCGGCTCGTCGGGGACTACCTCGCGATCGTCACGCTCTTCTTCGGCCAGATCTTCTACACGATCGCCGTGCAGGGATACCGCGTGCCGCTGATCAAGATCCACGGGTCGCACGACATCACCGGCGGCCCGAACGGCATCGCCGACGTCGACGACTTCCACTTCTTCGGCGTCCACCTGACGACGAACAAGGCGTACTACTGGTTCTCCCTCGCCGCGGTCGTGCTCGTCTTCGCCGCGCTCCACTTCCTCAACCACTCGCGAACCGGCCGCGCGTGGCGCGCGCACCGCGACGACCCGCTCGCGACGCAGCTGATGGGGATGCCGGTGAACTGGCTGAAGCTGCTCGCGATCGCGGTCGGCGCGAGCGTCGGCGCGCTCGCGGGAACGATCAACGCCGCGTCCCTCCACGGCTCGTTTCCCGACGACTACAACACGCCGGTCCTGATCACGATCTACGCGATGGTGATCCTCGGCGGCGCCGGGAGCCTCCTCGGCGTCGTCGTCGGCGCGCTCACCGTGAACGTTCTCCTGGAAGTCCTGCGCACGCCGGACCACGCGCGCTGGATCCTGTACATCGCCATCCTGCTCGCGCTCGTCGCCAAGGTGCGCCCGTGGCGGAGGCTCGCCGCCGTGCTCGTCGCGACGGTCGCCTTCGGGATCGCGCTGCACGCGATCGTCGCCGCGGCGTGGCCGCGCGGCGTCCACGGTCTCGTCTCCATCAGCGGCACGGACTTCAGCAAGGGCGGCTGGCTCGGCTGGGGCCTTCGCCACTGGCTCGTCCTGCCGGGGCGCACGTACGAGCAGGGCCAGTACACGTGGTTCAACGTCGCGCTCGTCGCGCTCATCGGGCTCGTGCTCGCGCTGACGATGCTCCGCGGCTGGGCGCGCTGGGTCGTCCTCGTCCCGACGCTCTGGCTCGCGGCGCTCGTGTGGGAGACGCGGCTCGTGGAGGAGGGGACCGGGCCGACCAGGTTCCTGCTGCTCGGTGCGATCCTCGTCGTGCTGATGGCCGCGCGGCCGCAAGGTCTCCTCGGCACGCAACGCGTCGAGATCCTCTGATGGCCGCGCCGCTGCTCGAGCTCGAAGGCGTGTCCAAGGCGTTCGGCGGCCTGCAGGTGATCGACAAGCTCGACCTCGCAGTCGGCGAGCGGGAGATCGTGAGCGTCATCGGGCCGAACGGCGCCGGCAAGACGACCGTGTTCAACCTGATCACCGGCGTCTACCGCGTCGACAGGGGCGAGATCAGGCTCGGCGGCGACAACCTCGTCGGCCTCTCGCCGCACCGGATCACGCGCCGCGGCGTCGCGCGCACGTTCCAGACGCTGCGTCTGTTCCTGAACATGTCCGTGAAGGAGAACGTGATGGCCGCCGCGTACGGCCACACGCGTGCGGGCGTCGTGCGCTCGATCCTCCGCACGCCGGGCCAGCGGCGGGAGGAGCGCGAGATCGAACGGCTCGCGGAGGAACGGCTCGCATTCTTCGGCGACCGCCTGATGGGCTACCGCTGGAACCAGCCCGCGTACAGCCTCTCGTACGCGAACCGGCGCCGGCTCGAGATCGCGCGGGCGACGGCGACGAGCCCGCGCATCCTGCTGCTGGACGAGCCCGCGGCGGGGATGAATCCCTCGTGATCGAGCACGACGTGCACGTCGTCGAAGGGATCTCCGACGGCGTCGTCGCCCTCGACCACGGCGTCAAGATCGCCGAGGGATCCTTCGACGAGGTCGCGACGAACGAGCGCGTCGTCGAGGCGTATCTCGGCTTGCGCGCGGCGGAGACGAAATGAGCGCGCTGCTCGAGCTCTCCGGAATCAACACGTACTACGGGCAGATGCACATCCTGCAGGACGTCAGCCTGAAGATCGGCGAAGGCGAGCTCGTCTCGCTCCTCGGCGGCAATGCGTCGGGCAAGTCGACGACGCTGAAGACGATCCTCGGGATCGTGCCGGCGCGCACGGGCAACGTGAGGTTCGGCGGCGAGGACGTCACGGCGAGGCGCACGAGCTACCGCATCGGACGCGGGATGGCGATCGTCCCCGAGAACCGACGGCTGTTCGCGCCGATGACCGTGCTCGAGAACCTCGAGATGGGCGCGTACCTGCAGGGCGACGGGATGAAGGAGGGCCTCGAGCGCGTCTACTCGCTGTTCCCGATCGTCTACGAGCGCCGCCAGCAGCTCGCAGGCACGCTCTCCGGCGGGGAGCAGCAGATGGTGGCGATGCGGCGTGCGCTGATGTCGCGGCCGAAGCTGCTCCTGATGGACGAGCCCTCGATGGGTCTCGCGCCGATCCTGGTCGAGAGGAGCTTCGAGATCATCCAGCAGGTGCACGCCTCGGGCGTCGCGATGCTCGTCGTCGAGCAGAATGCGAACATGGCGCTCTCGATCGCAGACCGCGGCTACGTCCTCTCGACCGGGCGGCTCGTCCTCGAGGGAGCGGCGAAGGAGCTGCTCGCGCACGAGGATCTCCGGAAGGCCTACCTTGGCCGTTAGCACCGAGACGCTGGCCGCGCGCTGCCGCCACCGGTTCCCGATCTTCGAACACCGCGTCTACATCAACTCGTGCGCGCAGGGCGCGCTGTCGGACTCGGTACGCGCAGCGTACGAGCAGTATCTGCGCGACTGGGATGAGTACGGCGCGCCGTGGGAATACTGGGTCGAGCGCGGGGAGGCCGCGCGCGCGACGTTCGCCGACCTCGTCAACGCGGCGCCGGACGAGGTTGCAGTCACGACCTCGGAGTCGGCCGGCGTCGCGGCCCTCGCGAGCGGCCTCCGTTACGCCCGCCGCTCGAAGGTCGTCATCACCGACTGGGAGTTCCCGACGATCGGACAGATCTGGCACGCGCAGGAGTCGCGGGGCGCGCGCGTCGTCCACGTCCCTGCCGGCACCGACGGGACGATTCCGATCGAGCACTTCGAGCGCGCGATCGACGACGACACGCTGATCGTCTCGATTACGCACGTCTGTTACCGCAACGGCGCGATGATCGACGTCCCCGCGGTGGTCGAGCTCGCGCACGAGCGCGGCGCATACGTGCTCCTCGACGTGTATCAGTCGATCGGCTCGCTGCCGATCGACGTGAAGGGGCTGGGCGTCGACTTCCTCGGCGCGGGCGTGCTCAAGTACCTGCTCGGCTCCGCGGGCCTCGGCTTCTTCTACTGCCGGCGCGAGCTCGTGGACAAGGCGTGGCCGACCGCGACCGGTTGGTTCGCGGACGAGAACATCTTCGAGATGGACCACACGGACTACTCCCCGGCGCCGACCGCCTCGCGCTTCCAGTCCGGGACGCCGCCGATCCCTGCGATCTACGCCGGCATCGCGGGGATGGAGCTGATGAAGGAGATCGGGATCGCGGAGACGCGCGAGCACGTGCTCGAGCTGCAGCAGCGGCTGATCGACGGCCTCGACGAGCTCAAAGCGGTCCTCGTCACGCCGCGCGTTCCCGAACGGCGCGGTGCGCTGGTCTGCGTCAAGTCCACGGACGTGCCGGCGCTCGTGCGCGCGCTGGACGCGGAGGGGATCGTCATATCCGAGCGCGACTCGAATCTTCGGATCGCGCCGCACGCGTACAACACCGCCGACGACATCGACGCGGTGCTCGCAGCGCTCGAGCGTCACCGCAGCCTGCTCGCAGCCGCGGGTTAGTCGAGGGTTAGCGGCTCGGCCGAGACTCCATCCTGTCGGAGTTGACAGCCCATAGCAGTATTGCTATACACATAGCAAACTTGCGATGGGAGAGAGGAGCAAGTGATGAATGACCAGCTCCTGCTGCGAATAGACGAGCTCGAGGGACGAACGGATGCGATCCAGCGCGAGCTCGCAGACCTCAGGGATCTCGTGACGCATGCTCGGCGCGTATCCCCGCCGGTTCGGCCGGCGCCCGCGCCGCCGCCTGCCGCCCCGAGCGCGTATCGCCAGCCGCTGCCGGACTACGGCGACGCCGTCGCACGCGCGGCGAAGCGGGTCCGCGAGCGGCGACCGCGGCCCGACCTTTCGGACGTCGACCTGCTCGGGCCGAAGGCCCTCGCGTGGGCCGGCGGGATCGTGACGGTGCTGGGCGTGGTGTTCTTCTTCGTGCTCGCGGTCAACCGCGGCTGGATCGGGCCCGGCTTGCGGGTCGCCTTCGGCGCGATCGCCTCGGCGGCCGTCCTCGGGGCAGGGCTCTGGCTGCGGAAGCGCTACGGCGAGACGTACTCGTCGCTCGCGGCTGCAGGTGCCGGGATCGCGGGCTGGTACGCGACGCTGCTCGCTGCGACGGCGCTCTACGACCTCGTGCCGAAGCCGCTCGCGCTCGTGCTCGCCGGCCTCATTGCGGCCGCGGGTGTCGCGGTCTCGATCGCGTGGCGTGCGCAGATCGTCGGCGCCATCGGTCTGGTCGGGGCGACCGTCGTCCCCGCGCTCGTCGCATTCGACGGCGGGCTGACGCGGACGGGGACTGCGTTTGTCGCGCTTGTCCTCGCGGCTACCGGGGTCGTCGGCTTGCGGATGCGCTGGCGCGGCCTGCTCGTCGCCGGCGCGATCGCGAGCCTCCCGCAGATCGCGGTGTTGCTGGCGGACACCGAGGGTCTGCCCTGGGCCGTCGTCGTCCTCGCGGCCGTGTTCTGGCTTGTCTACAGCGGGATCGGCGTCGCCGAGCAGATCCTTCGCGGACGCGACCGTCTCGACTCGCTGCCCGCGGCGTTCATCCTCGGTAGCGCGGGCTTCCTCGTCTTCGCCACGGCCGTGCTGTTCGGCGATCGGGCGGGTGGAGACGCGCAGGGCATCGCGTATCTCGTCGCCGCTACGGCCTACGCGGCGGCGGCGTTTGCGGTGCGGCGCGAGCTCGGGATGTTGCTCGGCGCGCTGGCGCTGTCAGCGGTCGCAGTCGGTCTGGCGCAGATGCTCTCCGGCGCGAGCCTGACCTACGCGTGGGCTGCGGAAGCCGCGGTGCTCGCGTGGACGGCGAAGCGGTTTGCGCGCCTTCGCTTCCAGCTCGCAGCGCTGGCGTATCTCGTGCTCGCGGCCGGGCACGCGCTGTTGTTCGAGGCGAGTGTCGACCATCTCTTCGAGTCGATGTCGCATCCGGCCGGTGGTGCGCCGACGGTCGCGGCGTCTGCCGTCGCACTGCTCGTCATCGCCCTCGCGGCGAGCGGGCTCGAAACCGCGCAGGACGAACAGCCGCACGGCGTCCTTCGACCGCTCGGCGCCGTCCTGCGTACGCTGCGCGCCTACGAAGAGGTCGTCCGTGGAGCAGCCTTCGCGCTCGCGGCCCTGTTCGGCGTCTATGCGGGCTCGCTCGCGACGCTCGGCGCGTACCAGGCGGTCACGAACGACGTGGACCGCGCTTTCTACGTGGGACACCTGACTCTGACGTGTGCGTGGGCGGCGCTGGGGCTGATCGCGCTGACGGCGGCACTGCTGCGGCGCGGGGACGTCGCCCGCGGGCTCGCGATCACGTGGCTCGCGCTCGTCACGCTCAAGACCGCGACGTTCGACGCGAGCGTGCTCGATCGGTCGCTCCACTCGTACGCCTTCCTCCTGGTCGCAGGTGTCCTCTTCGTGGGAACGGTCATCATCCACGAGCTCGATTCGCGCGTCACCAGCATCAGCCCGCTCGCGTACCCGGCACTTCTCAGCACGCTCGTGCTCTCCGTCATCGGCGGGACGAACGTCGCGCAGGGTTCGACGTGGGACGGAACGGCGGTCCTCGGCGCCGGTCTCGCGCTCACGCTGGTCGGCGGCTTCGAGCTCAGACTGCCGCGGCTGCGCGACTTCGCGACCTTGCTGTGGGGCTTGGGGCTGACCGTCGCTGCGGTCGGCGAGGCGATCATCGTGCAAGGGATTCCGCTCGTGCTCGTGTGGACTGCAAGCGCGGTCGCGCTCGCAGCACTCGCGCGGCTGGCGTCCGAACGCCGTCTCTTCGTCGCTGCCGGCGTCTACGTCGTCGTCGCGCTCGCGTACACGGTCGTCGACGAGACGCCTCCGAGCCGCCTCGTGTACTCGACGCTGCATCCAGGCGCGCATCTCGTCGCGCTGGTGCTCGTGGTGATCGCGACCGCCGCGGTGGCGCTGCTACTCGGGCGGGACGACGAGGCCCAGGGCGCACTGCGCGGGGCCGGCTTCTGGGCCGGGGCCGTCGTCGCCGTCTACGGGCTCTGCCTCGCGATCCTCGAGGTCGCAGAGCGCATCGCGCCGGGCAACGACGTGCAGACGAACTTCCAGCGCGGGCACACGGCCGTCAGCGGCTTCCTCGGCCTGCTCGGGCTCGGGCTGCTCTACGCGGGGCTCAAGCGCCGCAGCCGCGGCCTCCGCGTCGGCGGCCTCGCCCTGCTCGGCGCGATCCTCGCGAAGATCTTCCTCTACGACCTCGCCGCCCTCAACTCGGCGACGCGGGCCGTCTCGTTCCTCGCGGTGGGTGCCGCCCTCCTGCTCGGCGGGTTCTTCTACCAGCGGCTGAGCACGAACCATGCATAGCAAGAGTGCTATAACTACAGCCGTGTCGCCTCGCACGCGGAAGCCATCGGATAAGCGCCCGCTCGAACGCCTGCACGAGCGGATCGCGACGCGCGACCGCGGCTGGTTCTTCGCTCAGATCGCGGAGAAGGTCGCGATGCGTCGTGCCGAGATTAGTCTCTCGCAGCGCGAGCTCGCGGAGCTCGTCGGCACGACGCAGTCCGCGATCGCGCGGCTCGAACGCGGCGGGCGCCCACCGCGCATCGACACGCTGCTCAACATCGCGGACGCGCTCGAGTGCGACCTCGTCGTCGATTTGAAACCGAAGCGCCCCGGACGGGGCGCGGGCTAGCGACCGTTCACGGACGCGAGCTCGGGCGGCGTCTCCGACGACTCGACGACGCGTTCCGCGAGGTCGCGCAGCTTCACGCGGTTCGAGCGCGCGCCGCGGCGGAGCAGTCGAAACGCGGCGTCGATGTCCGTGCCGAATCGTTCGGCGAGGATGCCCTTCGCCTGCTCGATCACGATCCGCGAGTCGAGTGCTTCCTGGAGCTGTGCCGCGCGGCGCGCCAGGATGCTCGTCAGCTCGAGCAGCCGCACGATCGCGGTTTCGGCTTCCGGCGGCGTGCCGGGCGGGACGCTGATGCGAAGCAGGCTCTCGGCAGGGGAGGAAAACCGAGGGCCCCGGACCGCCCGGCCGTCGCCGTCAGCCTCTGAGACGTCGGTCGATGACATCCTGGACGGCTTCCATCAACGACGGGCGAATGTCGAAGAACGGCTGCAGGCCGGCAATCTCGATCGTCCGCAGAACGCGACGATCGTCGACGACGAGGATCAGCTCCCCGTCTCTCCGTTGCAGCGCCTTCGACGTCGAGATCAAGACCGCCAACCCCCCCGAATCGAGCAGGGTGACGCCGATCAGATCGACGACCACTGAGCGTGCCCCGCCCTCGACGATCTCGTCGAGCCGGCTGCCGACCTCTTCCGAGGCATGCAGGTCGAACTCGCCGGCGATCGCGACGACGTGGCTGTCCGCGCCGATGCGCGACGCGGCGACCTTCACATCGAGGACGGACACGCTGCGACTGTAGGGCGCGACGCATGAGCGTTCAGTCGATGTTCGGTTAAGGAACGCTCACACTTCGGCGAGCATGTAACCCGCGCCGCGGACGGTGACCAGACGTACCGGCTCCTTGGGATCGGCCTCGACCTTCCGGCGCAGGTTCGCGACGTGGACGTCCGCCGCACGCTCGTCGCCCACGTAGCTGCTGTCCCAGAGGTGCTGCATCAACTCACGCCTCGAGAACACGCGCCCTGGCCGCTCACTCAAGGTGGACAGGAGCCGGAACTCGGACGGCGTCAGGCGCACGACCCGTCCGTCGACGCGCGCGACGTGCGCCGCCAGGTCGAGCTCGAGCCCACCGACGTGTCGAACACCGTCTCCGGCGTCGGAACGGTCGAGCTCTCGCCGCCGCAGGATCGCGCGAACGCGACTCACAAGCTCGGGCATCGAGAACGGCTTGGCGATGTAGTCGTCGGCACCGGCCTCTAGACCGACGACGCGGTCGACCTCGGCGGTGCGCGCGGTCAGCATCAGGATCGGCACGTCGCTCTCCGCCCGCAGTCGTCGACAGACCTCCAACCCCGAGAGACCCGGCAGCAGGATGTCCAGCACGAGAACGTCGTACGTCTCCGAGCGCGCAGCCTCGAGCGCAGCCGTGCCGTCCGCGAGCGCATCCACGTCATAGCCCTCGCCGCGCAGCGTGTAGGCGACCGCGTCCGCAATCGACTCCTCGTCCTCGACGACGAGAACGCGTGTCATCTACGGGCGAAGCGCGCGGACGGAAGCTCGATGCGCGCCCGCGTGCCTTTGCGCGGCGTCGAATCGAAGGAGAGGGTCCCTCCGATCGTCTCGAGTGCCTGCGCGGCGATCGAGATCCCCAGGCCGAACCCGGCGCTGTCGCGGCCTGTGCCCGTCGCGAAGCGGCGTTGGAGCCGGTCGAGCTGCTCGGGGAACATCCCGATCCCGTGGTCGACGATCTGAACCTCGACCCTGCGTTCTTCGATCTCTTCGGCCGAGATCGCGAACGAGCCGTTCACGGCGTGCCGTCGCGCGTTCGACATCAAGTTCGTGAGTGCTTGCGCGGTGAGATCCCGATCGACGAACACGCGCAGTGACGACGGGCAATCCACTCTGACATCGTGCTCGACGCCGGCGGCTTCCAGTGCGTCGTCGATGAGTGGCCGAAGCGAGACGATCTCCGGTCGCGGCGGCTCTTCGCCCGAGCGGGCGCGTGCGAGGACGAGCAATGCACGGGCGATCCGAGCAAGGCGGTCGCATTCGCGTGCGATGTGTGCGATGAAGCGATCACGGGTTTCCGGCACGATCTTGCCGCCGGATTCGAGCACGTGCGCGGCTCCGACGATCCCGGTCAGGGGGGTGAGGAGCTCGTGCGCGGCATTCGAGACGAACTCCCGCTGCGCGGTGGCACGGCGGTCTCGCGCCGTTGCGTCCTCGAGCATGAGCACGGCCGTCGCCGCCCGCCCGGCGCCGATTCCGGTCACGCTGTAGACCCGGTGGCTCGACGAGCGAATCTCTTCGACGATCGTCCCGGCGCCGCGACGGAACAGCCGGTCCACGAGCTTCGTGAGCGGGACCTCGTCCCAGACCTCGGGCAGCGGATCGCCGACCTGAAGGTGGGCGGGATGGAAGAGGCGCCGAGCGGCCGTGTTCGCGTGGACTACCTCGTACTCGCGCGTGATCGTCACGATGCCGTCGGGCAACCTGTCGATGACCGTCTTGAGCTGCTCGAACTCCGCTTCGCGCGCGGCGTGGATCACGATCTGCCGTCGGAGTCGGTCGCCTGCATCATCACGATCACACCGTGATTCGTCCCGCCCCGGGCGCGCAACGGAGTGAGCGAGATCAGGCAGTCGATCGAACGACCGCGACGGTTCACCGCGGCGAGCCGCAGATGCTCGGGCCTGCCGTCCTCCTGGCTCAGGGCCTTGCGGATCGGGTTTCGCAGCTGCTCGGTAGGCAGGCCGATGTCGAGGTTGAGGAAGTGCCGACCCACGGTCTCGTCCGGCATCAGACCCCAGAGCTTGCGCGCGCCCTCGTTCCAGGCGTCCACTTGCAGCTCGTCATCGAGCACGACGACTGCGGCCTCGAGGCTGCCGAGCACCGCGTCGAGGAATGTATTCACTTCGTTGAGCTCCGTCGTCCGATCCTGGAGCTCGTCGTTCATCGTCTCCAGCTCCTCGTTCGTCGACTGCAGCTCCTCGACCGTCGTCTCGAGCTCTTCGTTCGTCGATTGGAGCTCCTCGTTCGTCGTCTCGAGCTCTTCGTTCGTCGATTGAAGCTCTTCGTTCGTCGTCTCGAGCTCCTCGACGGTCGACTGCAGCTCCTCGTAGGCCGTCTCCATCTCCCGCTTCGACTCCTGCAAGGCCTCCTGCAACCGGCGGAAGCGCGTCACCTCGGTGAAGGTGACACCGATTCCGAGTCCCTCGCCCGTCCGCGAGACCAACGGCGCGATCTGCAAGTCGACGTAGCGCACTTCGTCGCCCACTCGCCATTCGACCTCACGCAGCGTGACGACATGGCCTTCGATGGAGGCCTGCTCGATGCGCGAGCGGAGCTCGATCGGCCGGAAGGAGACATCCAGATCCTGGAAGGGTCGTCCGAGGTCGCGTTGCGTCAACCCGAAGAACGTCCGCGCCTGGAGGTTCGCCGAGACGACGACGCCGTCGCGGTCGATGACGATCTGGGCAACAGGTCCCGCCTCGAACCCGGCCTCGCGCACGCGCCCGTCGACATCGACCTCCCCCTGGACTTCTCCTGGCCCCAGGGGAAGAGCGCCGAGCCGCGCGCGGCGGACAGCGGTCGGCACCTTCGCGAAGACGCGCCGCTTGAGGTCGATGGCGGCAAAGAGGTTCATGCTCGCCGCGAGGGCCTCCGACTTCCCGAGAAACAGAAAACCGTCGTCGCGTAGGGCGAAGTGGAAGTTGTTCAGGACGTGCACCTGCGTCTGCGTGTCGAAGTACATCAGCGTGTTTCTCGAGACCAGCAGATCGATCTTCGAGATCGGCGGGTCCTGGAGGAGGTCATGGCGCCCGAAGATCACCGATCTACGCATGTCCTTGCGAAAGGCGAAGTTGCCGTTGGAGCTCTCGAAATACCGCTCGCGCAGCGCCTCCTGGACGGGCTCCACCTGCCCGCTCGTGTACACCGCGTGACGGCCGACGTTGAGCGCGTCGTCGTCGACATCCGTCGCATAGATCTTCACGCGCCGCTTGAAGTTCTCTTCGCCCATCGCCTCGGCCAGCACCATCGCCAGGCTGTACGCCTCCTCGCCGCTCGCGCAACCGGTCGACCAGACGCGGATCCTCTCCTTCTCGCGTGCTTGCAGCAGCCGCGGCACGATCTCCTCGCGGAGGAAGTCCCAGGCGACCTCGTCGCGGAAGAACGCGGTGACGTTGATGAGGATGGTGTTGAAGAGATCGACGAACTCCGTGGGTGTCCCCTGGAGGTACGCCTGGTAGTTCGCGAACCCTTCGACTCCCGCCGCCTCCATCCGCTTCCCGATGCGTCTCGCGAGGCTGGGTCGCTTGTACCCGGTGAAGTCGAAACCGCGGTCGGTCCGGATGAACTCGAGCAATGCCTCGAAGTCTGGGTTCGGCTGTTCCTTCTCGCTCATCGGCTCTGCGCGGCTCCTTCAGGAGTCAGTTCGGCTTCAGAAGTCAATTCGGGAACCAGCTCTTCGAGCGCGCGCCGGATCGCAACTCCGTGTTCCACCGCCCCGTTCGCCTGACGCTCGAACCGTTCAGCCGTGCTCCGCCGACCCCGTGCTCGGAAGCGCGCGGCCATTCGTCGTGTCAACGCGGCACGCTCCTCGAGGGCGCGCACCGCCGCCCACATGCCGGCCTCCACGTTTCCGGACTGTTCCGCGAACAGCGTCTCGATGGAGAAGCCGTGCCCCGTCCGGCAGCGATAGCGCGGAAGCCCGCCCTCGTCGGACTCCCACAGCCCGCCGCCGCACTCGGGACACGTGAAGCCCGACGGCACGCCGTTCTGCGGCCGGTCGCTCGAGCCGCGGTCGATCTGGATGAATGCGTCCTCCTCGACCATCTGGTCGGCCGCCATCTCGGGCACTTCCTCCGGGGCGGGCTCGGCTGCCACCTCGACGATTGCCCGCGCGAGCTTGCGCGCGGGGAGCACCTTGTCGGGTCCGACGAACTCGATCGCGCTCGACGGCATTCCGGGATACAGCGCTTCCTTCGGATCCTGGACGAGCGTCCGTCCGCCGCGCATCTTGATCACGGCGAGACCGGCGGTCCCGTCGTCGAGCACCCCCGAGAGGATTACGCCGATGACGCGAGGGCCGAAGCTGTGCGCGGCGCTGCGGAAGAGCGGGTCGATCGCCGGCCGGTAGCCGTTCTCCTTCGGTCCGCGGATGACCCGGACGACCCCGGGCTGGAGGAACAGGTGGTGGTCCGGCGGCGCGACGTAGATCCGGCTGTGCTCGATCGGCTCCTCGTCGACGGCATGCGCAGCCGGAAGATCGCCGCGCCGCGCGAGGATCGACGGGAGGACGCTCGTGCCGCTCGCGGAGATGTGGAGCACGACGAACACCGACGCCGCAAGATCCGCCGGGAGCTGCGCAACCATCTCGCCCAAGGCTTCGACGCCGCCGGCCGATGCGCCGACGACCACGATGTCGTGGCCGTTTATCTCCCGTTCAGCTGGCACGGCCTCAGTTTCCCCCTCCGGTCAGTTACGAGGATAGCTCTGTGCCACCTCGGCCGCTCGACGCGGGGCTATGATCACGATCGCGGATCGTGGCGGAAGGGGATCGATGCGACTGTCGAGCGTCGCCGAGCGGGACACGAAAGGGGACGCATGGATGCAGAACGGGAACGACGCATCGGCCTGAACGAGTCTGTTCTCCGTGAGGTCAACGAACGGATCGAGCAGGCAGCGGACTCGTTCGGGCTCGGCGATCAGCCGCTGAACCTCGTCTGCGAATGCGGAGATCCGACGTGCGTCGCGCAGATCACGATGACGCCTTCGGAGTACGAGTCGCTGCGTGCCGAGCCGACCCACTTCGCGGTGGCTCCCGGTCACGAGATCGCCGATGTCGAGCAGGTCGTCGAGCGACGGAAGGGCTACGACGTGATCCGCAAGCACGAAGGGGACCCCGCGGGGATCGCGCGGGAAACCGATCCACGAGGCTGAGCGGATCGTCGTCGGCGCACTCGGCGATTCGATCACGGAAGGCTCGCCCGCGTACGACTCGCGCCTGGGCGGCGACGAGACGAGCCAGTGGGAGTACTGGGCGGCGCGCGCGGATCCGCGCCTTGCCTTTCGCAATTGCGGCCGCTACGGACAGCGCACGGACGAGATCGCCGCGCGACTCGACGCGTGCGCTTCGGGTGCCGACGTCCTCGTCGTGCAGGGTGGGATCAACGACATCGCGCAGGGACGTCCCGCGGATGCTGCTGCCGCGAACCTACGCGCGATGGTGCGCCGTGGGCGGGAGCTCGGACTTCGCGTCGCGATCGCGGACGTCCTGCCGTGGAACAACGGCTGGCCGAACGCCGAGCCGCGGATCCGCGAATTGAACGCCTCGATCGGCGAGATCGCGCGCGACGAGGGCGTCGCGCTGCTGCCGTTCCACGACACGCTCGAGGATCCGCATCGCTCCGGACGCATGCGTGACGAGTGGACGCATGCCGACGGGGATCATCCGTCCGTCGCCGGGTATCGGCGTCTCGGCGAGGTCGCCTTCCGCTTGCCCTAGACGGCAGGTAGGGCTTGGGGTGACGAGGTTCCCGAACGAAAGAATCCGGGGGCGGCTCCTCAACCTCGGAGGCGAGCGGTCGAGGATCACGAGGTCGGCGAGCAGCCGACGTCTAGTTCCGTGTGAGAACGGACACCGTGTTGTCGCCGAGATTCGACACGTAGACCCTGTTCGTGCTCGTGTTCACGCCCGCTCCTGCGGGCAACGCCCCGACCGGGACAGTGTCGATGACCGAGTCCGTCGCGCCGTCGATCACCGACATGGTGTTGTCGAACAGATTCGGGACATAGACGATGTTCCGCTCGCTGTCCGCAGCCGGACCAAAGGGCGCAGTGCCGACCGCGACATGGTCGACCACGGTGTTGCTTGCGCCGTCGATCACAGAGACCATGTGACCGAAGTCGCCGTTCTTGAAGCAGTCGTTCGTTCTCGACTCTGTACAGAGATCACCCACGTAGACCATGTGGGTCGCGTCATCCACGGTCAGCGTCTCGGCATTGGCCTTCTGACCGAGATCGATCGACGTTAGGAATGTGTCCTTGGTGCCGTCGATGACGCTCACCCTTCGGCCCTCGTTGTGACAACAGCCCGAGACAGCGACGTAGATCCTGTTCGTGACGTCGTCGACGGCGACGCCGTACGGGCCGCTCGCACGCAGCGGAATCTGCTTGACGACGACGTCCCGGGTGCCGTCGATCACCCAGAGGCTATTCGTCCGTGCGCTCGCGACGTAGATCTTGTTCGTCACTGGGTTAACGCCGACGCCGAACGGTTGGGCGCCGACTCGAATCGTCGCCACCACCCGATCGGTGGCGCCGTCGATCACGGAGACGTCGTTGGACATGAAGTTGGTCACGTAGATCTTGTTCGTCACGGCGTTGACCGCGAGCTGCCGCGGGAATGTGCCTACGGGAACGGTCGCGACGACAGCTAGACCTTGAATGACCGTGACGGCATTGTCGGCACGCGTCGCCACATACGTCTTGTCGGTCAGCGAATTGACCGCGACACCGACGGGTTCCGCGCCGACCGGGATCGTCGTGATGGTGCCACTGACCGCAGCGGACGAGACGGGAACGAGCACACACGAAACCGTCACGACCAAGAGCATCAAACGCAGCCTCATCTCCCCTCCCTTGATTGTGAGGGGGTCGCTGACGCCCGCTTACATCGCCTGGCCCGGATCTCCGGCCGCAGCCTCCTCGGAGTGACACCCACCCTGCTACGAAGCGGCGAGAAATACAAGGGCAGACCCAGGCGAGCGTCTCGCTAGACCACTACTAGACGTCGAACACGTCGCCGTCCGCGGCGCGCTCGAGTCCTTCGTCGAGGCCCAGCTCGTGCGGGCGGTGGATGATCACGAGCCGCTTCGCGCCGGACTGCTCGAACGCGTCGATCGCCTCCTCGGCTGCGAGGTGTCCGCGCAGCGCCGTCTCCCCGGCGCCGACCTCCGCGAGCGTCGCCTCGCAGAGGAAGAGATCCGCGTCGCGCGCGAGCTCCACGAGCGCACCGCTGGGCGCCGAGTCGCCGGAATACGCGAGCGTGCGTTCGCCGTCGGTGACGCGGAAGCCGTACGTCTCGATGTCGTAGTGCGGCACCCGCATGGGCGTCACGCTCAGGCCGTTGATCGCGAACGGCTCCCCCCCGCGGTACTCGTGGAGCTCGAACGCCTGCTTGAACATCCCTTCGCTGCCGAAGTGCTTGCCGAAGCTGCCGAGCTCGCCGCTGCCGGCGGGTGGGACCCAGAGCTGCGCGCGCGGAAGCGTCCGGCCCGGGCCGTACTGCGATCCCCAGCACCAGGGGACGACGTCGCCCCAGTGGTCGAGGTGGAAGTGCGAGATCACGATCGCGTCGACCTGCGGCCAGGCCTCCTGCTCGCGGAGGCGCGGCAGCACTCCGGGGCCGCAGTCCAGGAGGATCCGGCCCGACCCTTCGACGAGGTAGCCCGACTGCGCGCCACCCGGATTGGGCCAGGCGGGAGAGCACCCGACGACGATGACCTTCATCCGGCTAAGCATGACTGCTTAGAATCGCTCGCGTGGCACAGGGCCCCACCGACCTCCTCCAGCGCGTCCCCATCTTTCAGGGCCTCGAGCCGCGCGAGCTGGAGCGGATCGCGGGCTCGATGAAACAGCGGACCTTCCGTGCCGGCGACACGGTCACAGCCGAGGGGCAGGGCGGCGTCGGGTTCTTCGTGATCGAGTCGGGCGAGGCGAGGGTCACGATCGGCGGGAAGGACCGTCGCACGCTCGGGCCCGGCGACTACTTCGGTGAGGTCGCGCTGCTGACGGACAGCCCGCGGACGGCGACGATCAAGGCCGAGACCGACCTGCGCTGCTACGGCATGACCTCCTGGGACTTCAAGCCGCTCGTCGAGACGCACAGCTCCATCGCGTGGAAGCTGCTGCAGACGATGGCCAAGAAATATCAAGAGCCGGGCGACTAACTACTAGCCCAACCGCAGCACCTCGTCCGCCTGCTCGATGAGCAGCGGGTCGTGCGTCGCGCAGACGACCGCGGTGCCGAGCTCGCGCGCGAGGCGGACGAACAGCGCCCCGACGGCGAGCGCGTTTCCCTGATCGAGTCGAGACGTCGGCTCGTCCGCGAGCAGGAGCTCGGGACGCGCCGCGAGCGCCCGCGCGATTGCGACACGACCGCGCTCCCCCGTCGAGAGCCGTGACACGT
The DNA here is from genome assembly GCA_005884945.1 of Actinomycetota bacterium. GTDB lineage: Bacteria > Actinomycetota > Thermoleophilia > Gaiellales > Gaiellaceae > 3-1-20CM-4-69-9. Next base: position 20,340 of record VAYM01000110.1, read on the forward strand.
GCTGCTCGACGCGGTCCTCCAGGCCGACCGCGACGAGTGTCTCACGCGCGCCGTCGGGCGGCCTGCCGCGAACCGCGAGCGCGAGCTCGACGTTCTCGAGCGCACTCAGCGCCGGCACGAGCCCGGCCTGCTGGCCGACGTAGCCGACGTGGTCGCGGCGGAAGCGAGCGCGCGCTGCGCGGTCGAGCCTGGCGACGTCCGTGCCGAGCACGAGGACATCGCCGTCGGTCGGGAGCTCGAGGCCGGCGAGGAGCTGAAGAAGCGTCGTCTTCCCGGAGCCGGACGGCCCGGTCACGGCGGTGAGCGACGACGAGCGGAACCGTGCGCCGAGCCGGTCGACTGCCGCCCGCTCAGTCGGACCGGTGCCGTAGACCTTTCGCAGCGAACGCGTCTCGGCGACAACGGTCGTTGCGCGTGGCGCCTCGACGATCGGAGCGGCCGCTTCCTGCACGTCCTCTTCCTGCGTCGTCGCCGAGACGACGATGCCGCGTCCCTCGAGCCGAGCGGCCGCATGTGTGCGAATCCCCGAACGCCGAAGCAGTTCTTCGGGCAACCGCAGCCAGCCGCCGCGTCCGACGACGATCGACTCCTCGCCGCCGGCTCCGCGCGCCGTCTCCTCACTGACGCGGCCGTCGCGGATGCGCACGATGCGGTCGGCGATCGTTGCTGACTCCGGATCGTGGCTGACGATCACGGCCGTGCAGCGTTCCGAGCGCACGAGCTCGCCGATCGTCTCGTAGACGCGAGTCGCGCTTGCTGCGTCGAGCTCGCCCGTCGGCTCGTCCGCGAGGAAGAGGCGTGGCCTGTGGGCCAGCGAAGCCGCGACCGCGACGCGCTGCTGCTCGCCGCCGGAGAGCTCGGCTGGATGTGCGTTCCGCTTGTCGTCGAGGCCGACGCGCTCGAGCAGCTCGTCTGCGCGGCATACGCGTTCGGCCGGCGTTCTTCCCGCGAGGCCGAGCTCGAGCGCCACGAGCTCGCGCGCAGTCAGCTCGGGCGAAAGCGCGCGCGCGTAGTGCTGGTCCGCGTAACCGACCGTACGCGTTCGATAGCGCGCGACGTCGGCGGTCGGCAGCTTGCCGAGCTCGACCCCGAAGACGTGCACCGTTCCCGCCGAGGGGCGGTCGAGGCCCGCGAGGATGCGCAGGAACGTCGACTTCCCCGACCCGCTCGGGCCGAGCACCGTGACGACTTCGTGCTCGCGGACGGTCAGCGACAGACCCTGCAACGCGGCGGCGTCGCCTTCGGGAGTCTGGTGCACGCGGAAGAGATCGCGGACGTCGATCGCAACGCTCACGTTCCGGCCTCCGCAAAGCGGCCCGCGACGTCGCTGCGAAACGCACGACGTGTCGCGACGCCCACGACGACGGCGGCTAGCGCGGCGTACGCGACGAACCCGAGGAGCAGCACCGGCCAGTCCACGCCGAGCAGGAGCGGCGGTTGGGGCGAGATCGCGCCTGCGGTCAACGTCACGAGCGCGACGATGAGGATCGCGAGGATCGCGCCGGTTACGATCCCGCCGACGAGACCGAACCCTGCGACGAAGCCGCTCCGAAGACGGAGCTGCGCGCGCAGCGTCGACGGTTCCGCGCCCTGCGCTTCGAGGTCGAACAGCTCGCCGCGCTCGTCACGGACGTCCGCGACAACACCGAGCAACAGTCCGACGAGCGCGAGCCCGAGCGCGGCGAGCGCGGCTCCGATGAGCGTCAGCATCGTTCCGCGCGCGAGCGGCTCCGAACGAAGCTGCGAGAGGAGGTGTCGCCGCGACGTGACGGTGAGCACGTCGAACGGCGGTCGCGCCAGCGCTGCGTCGAGCGCCGCCGCCTTTCCGCGCGGTGCGACCAGCCACGCCTCGGCCGGCGCACCCGCACCCGGTGCGTCTGCATCGAGCGCCGCCGAGATCGTGGGCAGGTCGGCGAGCACGGCGTTTCCGTCGATCGTCGGGACCCGCCGTGCCTCCGCGACGACACGTGCTGTGATCGTCCCGTTGCCGACGGCGATCGGCAAGATCCCGCCAGGCCCGGCGGCGTTCGCGAGCGTCGGCGTGACGACGACAGGGACGGGCCGTCCGTCCGTGGGCTGCCGCGCGCGGAAGCGGGCGGCGGCGCTGTTCGTGACGAAGTAGCGGAAGCCGCCGCCGCCGACCGGCGTGATGCCGCCTGTTCCCGTCCACGCGGCGAAGTCGAACGGCAAGCGACGCCCGTCGGCGCGCGGCGCGCCGATCCGCATCGTCCCCACCGCGTAGGTGACGACGTTCCCGCCGCCGTTCGCGATGCCGTGCAGCCCCGTACCCGTGAGGTCGAACGTGAACGAGAGCAGTAAGCCCCCACGTGCGCCCGCAGGAATCAATGCGGCGAGGCGGCGCGAATCGGTGGTGGTGCCGAGCGGGACACCGTACGCGCGTCCCTCGTGCAGGATCACCGCCCGCACGGCGAGCTCGTCTCCGTGCGCGCGGAGCGGCAGCGTCAGCACGCGGGCTTCGGCAGGGATCCGTACGCCCTGGACCGTGACCGGTCCCGCCGGCTGCAATAGACGTTGCAGGTCTTTCGGCGACGCCGACGAGTCGTCGCTGCGCCAGCGCAACGAGGTCAGATCGCGTGCCGGAAGCGCGAGCACGGTGACGCCGCCCTGCGCTCCTTCGAGATGAGGAACGTCCGCCGACTGGCGCAAGACGCTGAACGCGTGTGTTGCCGGAACGGCGTCGCCGAAGTCGTGAAGCGACGCCGCCCGGAAGACGGGCACGAGCTTCAGCAGGTCCTCGCTGACGACGTCGTCGACCGGCGCAGCGAACGATGCCTGGTCGTTCTGCCCGCGCACGAGCGTGGCGCGATACGCCTCGGCGAACAGCGCGAGCCCGAGGCTGACGACGAGGAACCCAACGGCAACCGCTGCGCGTCCCGGATGACGCGCGAGCGAGAGAGCGGCGAGTCGCACGGGCGCCGCTCCTCGCCTTCCCCAACGCTCGAGCAGGCCGAGAGCCGGCGCGAGCACCCGCGCGAAGAGCACTGCGGCGACGAAGACGATGAGCGCCGGCAGGACGAGGAGCACGCCGCCCGTTCCGCGTTCACTCGCGAGCGCGCTCGCGTCCGCTGCACCGCGCGCGAGCGCAATCACGACGGCGACGAGCGCTCCCGCAGCCGCCGCGTCGACCGGCGTCACGGTCCACCCGCCGAGCCGCGCCGATCCGAGGCGAAGCGACAGCAGCACGACGAGCGACGCAGCCGCCGCGATGACCACGGCGAACAGCACTCCGCGCGCGGCGAGCGTCGAATGGTCCAGGATCGCGCCGACCGGAACGTCCGCGCGCCCGGCGACGAGTGCGCCGATGCCCGTTCCAACGGCCCAGCCGACCGCGGCGCCGAGCAGCGAGACGACCACCACCTCCGCCGTCGAGACGAGCGCGAGCTGCCAGCGCCGCGCGCCGTACCACGTCAAGCGCCGCCATTCGGCCTCCGCGTCACGCCGCAGTCCGGTCGCGGCCAACACCGAAAAGGCGAGCAACAATGCCGCCGCCTCGCCGCCGATGAGCAACAGGCGCCGGCCGGCGACGTCGCCGATCGAGTTCGCCGCGCGCAACTCGTCGACCGGTGCGGTCAGATCGAACGCGAGGGACTCGGCTTCGACCTGCGACCGCGTCCGCTCGATCTGGCCGGCGAAACGGTTGACCGTCCACGGGTGGACGTCGTGCGGACCGAGCGGCGCCGTCCACGCGTAGCTGCGATACGTCGATCCGAAAACGTCGGCGTGCGTGAGACCGTCGACGCCCTCGGCGAGAAGGAGCGGCGGAGTCGGCGCGGTGTGGTAGCGAAGAGCCTCGCTGAGAATCGACGCATACGTTTCACGCGTGATCAGATCTCCGAGCGGCAACGCCGACGCGAGGGTCGCGCGACCGACGCGGACGAGGTTGAGCCCTCCGATCTTCGGGATCGGACCGCTGCCGCCGAGCTGGACGACCTCGCAGCGTTCCGGACTGCACGTACGCGGCAGCCGGCCCGAGTCCAGATGGACGAACCGCGCGAGCCCGTCGATCGCACCGAGATCGAACAGGTGACCGTTCGACTCGCTCTGTCGGAACAGCATCGCGCGTACCGGCCGGCCCGCAAGCGGTGTGATCGATGTGCGCGCGAACTTGTCGAGCGCAACCGGGTCGTTCCCGGCTCCGGTCCCGATCCCGCCCCACACGAGACGCACCACGCGATCCGCCTGCGGAACCTGCGACGTCGCTCGGGACAGGCTCTTGTCCTGAGCGATCAGGCTGCCGGCGAGCACGGACGCGAGCAACGCGGCGCCTGCGGCGATCCCGAGTGCCACGAGGACGACGCGCTCGCCGCGCCGCGACAGCCTGATCCAGGCGAGGCGCAGCGGGTAGGCGATGCGGCGGAGCCGGGGCGTCACGCCCCAATCATCGCCGTCGCAGGCTAGGCCGGGCGGTTGGCCAGCTTGACGCGGATGGTGTGGCTCTTGCCGCCGCGGACGTACGTGATCGAGGCCGTGTCGCCCGGCTTGTGCGCGTTGACCGCGGCGATCAGCGCGTTGACGGTGGCGATCTTCTTGCCGTCGACCGCGGTGATGACGTCGCCGCCGGTGGGGTAGTCCTGGCCGTTGACCGTCCGGGCTCCGGTCGCCGCGCGGAATCCTGCCTTCGCCGCGGGCGTCCCGGTCCTGATCGTCGCGACCTCGGCGCCCGCCGCGAGGTTGAGGTCACCGGCGACCGATGCCGGGATGGTCACCGCCGACACGCCGAGGAACGCGTGCTCGACCTTTCCGCTGCCGACCAGCTGCGTGACGACCGACTTGACGGTGTTCGACGGGATCGCGAACCCGACGCCCTCGTTCCCGCCGGAGTCGCTCTGGATCTGCGCGTTGACGCCGATCACCTTGCCCTGCATGTCGAGGAGCGGGCCGCCGGAGTTCCCGTGGTTGATCGCGGCGTCGGTCTGGATCGCGTTCGCGATCGTGAAGTTGTTCGGCGCCTCGATCTGCCGGTGCAGCGCGCTGACGATCCCGCTGGTCACGGTTTCCTCGAGACCGAACGGCGATCCGATCGCGACCGCTCCGTCGCCGACCGCGACGTTGTCGGAGTTGCCGAGGCCGAGCGGGACGAGCAGCGAGCTCGGCGCGTTGACGTGAACCACGGCGAGATCGGTCGACGCATCGGTGCCGACGACCGTCGCCTTGTAAGTCGCGCCGTTCCAGAACTGCACCGAGACCGACGTCGCACCGTCGACGACGTGCTCGTTCGTGACGATGTCTCCCTGCGTGTCGTAGACGAACCCAGAGCCTTGCGCGCGCTGGGTGTTCGAGCCGCCGAACGGCGTCGCGCCTTGGTTGGAGGTCACCGTCAGCTCGACGACGCCCTTGTACGCTCGTCGGTAGATCTCGTTGACGCTGAGCGAGCTCGTGGCGGACGCGGGGGTCGAGTTGTCGACAGTGACCTGGCGGACGACAGTCTTCGTGCTCGAGTTGAACGCGCTGTATGCCGCCACACCGCCACCCGCGCCGATTGCGACGGCGGCGGCGAGGGCGGCGATGACGGTTGTGCGAGGGAGGTGCATTGCCGGTATCTCACCAGCCGTCCCTAAGACGCGCCTGAGAGGCGGGTAAGAACTGCGTGAAAACGGCTCTTAAGAACGATTTACGCCGTTCTTAGCAGGCTCTTAGCCGGCGGTGGCAGCGTGAGACGCGTGACATCTGCCTCCCGCCTGCTCCTCCGGTATGCCGCCGCCGTCGCCGACCCCCTGGCGCCGGCGGCGGCAGCGGCGGGTCACGCGTAGCCGACCTCCGGCGACACAATGGCAGCATGAGGATCCTGGTCGTAGACGACGAGCGTGCGGTGCGGGACTCCCTTCGCCGTGCGCTCGAGCTCGAGGGCTACGAGATCGAGCTCGCGGGCGACGGGCGCGAGGCGCTCTATCGGCTCGACACCGACTCACAGCCGGACGCGGTCATCCTCGACGTGCTGATGCCGGGACTCGACGGGCTCGAGGTCTGCCGCCGGATCCGCGCCGGTGGGAGCTCCGTTCCGGTGCTCATGCTGACTGCGCGCGACGCCGTCGAGAACCGTGTCGAAGGGCTCGACGCGGGCGCCGACGACTACGTGACGAAGCCCTTCGCGCTCGAGGAGCTCCTCGCGCGCGTGCGCGCGCTCATCCGGCGGACCACCGACGGAGCGGACGAGAAGCTTCGCTTCGCCGACCTCGAGCTCGACCCGGGCACGCGGGAGGTGACGAGGGGAGGAGAGCCGATCGAGCTGACCCGAACGGAGTTCTCACTCCTCGAGCTCTTCCTGCGCAACCCGCGCCAGGTGTTGACGCGGTCGATCATCTTCGAACGGGTCTGGGGCTACGACTTCGGTTTCGCGTCAAACTCTCTCGACGTGTACATCGGCTATCTCCGGCGCAAGACCGAGGTGGGCGGCAGGCCCCGCCTCATCCACACCGTCCGCGGTGTGGGCTACGCCCTGCGAACAGCATGAGCTTCCGGGCGCGGCTGACACTTGTCGCCGCCGCCGCCGTCGCGCTCGCGGTCATCCTCGCCTCGGCGATCGTCTACGTCGTCGTCCGCCATCAGATGCGCAGCCAGGTCGACGATGCCGTGCGCGCGCAGGCGTTCCAGCTCGCGACGGGGCCACCGCTTCATCTCGAGCCGGGCGCAAACGGAAAGTACTACCTCGACATCCATCGCGGGGTCGTCGGCGGCGGCGGATTCGTGCAGCTCGTCGGCCCGCGCGGAGCGACGTTCGTCACATTCGAGGAACTCGGCTCGCCTCCGATTCCGGTGTCGAAGGAAGCACTCGCCGTTGCCCAGGGCAAGAAGACGGACCAGTTCATGAGCGACGCGAGTGTCTCCGGTCGCGACTTCCGCGTCATGACCGTTCCCGTTCAGAACACGAACGGACAGTCGTCGGCGCTCCAGGTCGCGCAGGACCTCACCGGCGTCAACCACACGCTGAGCAAGATCCGGAAGATCCTCGTCGTGATCGGCCTCGGCGGCATCGCGCTCGCAGCCGCGCTCGGTCTCATCGTTTCGCGCGCCGCGCTCGCACCTGTGCGCCGCATGACGGGAGCGACGGAGAAGGTGGCCGAGACCGGCGACCTCTCGGAGCGGATCGAGACGCACGGAGCGGACGAGCTGAGCCGCCTCGGCGCGAGCTTCAACGCGATGCTCGCGGCGCTGGAGGACTCGACGCGTAAGCAGCGCCAGCTCGTCGCGGACGCGTCACACGAGCTGCGGACGCCGCTCACGAGCCTGCGCACGAACATCGAAGTGCTCGCCGGCGAGCGTACGCTGCCGCCGGGTGAGCGCGAGCGGCTCCTGCACGACGTCATCGAGCAGCTCGGCGAGATGACGACGCTGATTGCCGGCCTGATCGAGCTGGCGCGCGCGGAGGAACAACCGGACGAGCCGGAGGACGTCCGGCTCGACCTCGTCGCCGCCGATGCGGTCGAGCGTGCACGTCGGAACCAGCCGGGCGTGGAGTTCGAGACGGACCTCCACGAGTCGCTCGTCCACGGCGTGCCGTCCACGATCGAGCGCGCGGTTGCGAACCTCCTCGACAACGCCGCGAAATGGAGCCCGCCCGGCGGCCCGGTCGAGGTCGGGGTCCGCGGCGGCACGGTGACCGTGCGGGATCACGGCCCGGGGATCGCGCAGGAGGATCTGCCGTACGTCTTCGACCGGTTCTACCGCGCACGCTCCGCACGCGGGCTGCCGGGATCCGGGCTGGGGCTGGCGATCGTGCGCCAGGTCGCGGAGGCACACGGCGGGGAGGTCGTGGCCGAGCGCGCACACGGTGGCGGCACGCAGATGACGCTCCGGCTCAACGGCCGCCCGCCACACGCCGCGGACGACGGTTCTTAGCTTCGTCTTAGGCTGGTCTTAGGGACCAGTGCTCTCATCAGAGCAGACCCGGGAAAGGAGCTCGACCATGCTGGGAAGCCGTGGGCGGAAGCTGATCGTCGCGATCGTCGCGACGCTCGCAGTTGCAGGCGGAGGCATCGCGATCGGCGCGACGCAGCTCGGATCTCCGAGCCAGGAAAGCCAGGCGGTCGTGAACGATGCCGCGAAACAACTGGGCGTGACTCCGACAGCGCTGAGCAATGCGCTCGAGAACGCGTTGCTGAATCGCGTCGACGCAGCCGTCGCATCCGGCCGTATCACGAAGGACCAGGGTGACGCGTTGAAGGCGCGCATCCGGTCCGGCTCCGTTCCGTTCTTCGGTTTCGGCGCGTTCGGTGACCATCACTACGGCGATGATCTGCAGGCCGCCGCGACCTATCTCGGCATCACGACGGACGCCCTCCGTTCGGAGCTCGCTTCGGGCAAGACGCTCGCCGCGGTTGCGAAGGAGAACGGCAAGTCGGTCGACGGTCTCGTCGAGGTCCTCTACAACGCGGAGAAGAAGGAGCTCGACCAGGCGGTTGCGAACGGTCGGCTCACGAAAGACCAGGAGCAGACGATCCTGACGCACGTGCGCGACCGCATCACGGCGAAGGTCAACGGGACGCTGCCACGGTTCAACGGTCACTTCGACCGGTTCCGCGCGCCGGGGCCGTTCTGGGGCGGCTTCGAACGTCTGCGCCCGTTCCACGGCTCGACCACGTAACGTTTAACGAAGTGCTAACCGGCGTCTTAGAGGGGTCTTAGGCGTGCGCGCGAGTCTGGAGCGAATGATCAGGCCCCAGCCATTCAGCACCCGCCTGCGGCTGATGTGCGGGGGCCTGCCGGTCCTCGTGGCCGCCGCCGCCCTTGCTGCCAGCCCCTCGGCGGCGGCCACGAGGGAAAGCCTGAAGACGCCGCTGCTCGCGGACATCGGCACCGCGGCGACGCCGATCACAGATTCGATCCTGTCGAGGCGCGCGACGCGCAGCCTCACCGCCGCCGCATCCTGGGGCGGCACGTTCACGACGTCCGCGGGTGACCAGGTCTCCATCCACGTCTCGGACAGCTATCCGGTCGACAACACACGTGCGCAGCGCTGGGCCGACTTTCTCGGCAGCCTCGTGCACGGCTCGGAGATCTCGACCGTCCAGGTCTATCTCGCGCCGCTCGACGAAGTGCAGCAGTACTGCGGGCAGGACGCTCTTGCGTGCTACAACCCGACCAACAAGCTGCTCGTCGCGCCCGGCGACGATCCCAGCTCCGAGCTCTCGGCGGAAGCGGTCGTGACGCACGAGTACGGACACCACGTCGCGAACTCGCGCAACGACGCACCGTGGCTGGCGATCGACTACGGGACGAAGCGTTGGGCGTCGTACGTACAGGTCTGCTCGAAGGCGCAGGCCGGCCAGCTCTTCCCGGGCGCCGAGTCCGACTCGCGGTATCAGCTGAATCCCGGTGAAGGCTTCGCGGAGAGCTATCGCGTCCTGAACCAGCATCGGCTCGGCGTCCCCGAGTCGCCCTGGCAGGTCGTGTCGCAGTCGCTCTATCCCGATGCGACCGCGCTGTCGCTCATCCAGCAGGACGTGCTCACTCCATGGACCGGCCCGGCGCAGTCCACGCTGTCTGCGGCGCTCACGAAGCGCGCGAAGTCGCGGACGCTCAGCGTCGCCACGCCGCTCGACGGGACGTTCCGCGTCACGATCCGCGCGGCGAAGGGCGAGCGCGTCGGCGTCAACCTCGTGACGAGCACCGGCGCCCGCGTCGCGCACGCGGTCGTGACCGGGACGGCGGCGCGGACGCTGACGACGACCGTCTGCGGATCGCGCACGTACGGCGTCCAACTGAACCTCGCGAAGGGCGCGGGGCGGACGCGCGCGGTCGTTTCCAAGGCCTAGTTCAGAGACCGACGCGAACGCCGCCGCGGAGTGCGCAGGCTCGAGCCCGCCGCCCGAGCCCGAGAGGGGGCGCGCAAGGGGCGCTATTTACGAACCCTTTACAGGGCTTCTCTTCGATTCCGCCGAGGTGAGGAGTAACGTCCGCCGAATTCAGCGGGGGTCTCTCGCACGCGCTGCCTTAGAGAAGGAGTCTTGATGCGCTTCACCCGAATCGTGCTGCTCTGCGCGCTCGTCGCCTTGGTCGCCGTTCCCGCCGCATTGGCCATCCGGTTCACGGACGACAGCTACAACATTCCGACCGGAGTCGTCGGGCAGCCCTATAGCAAGCAGTTCAACGGGGCCGGCGGTTGCGGGCCGGCACTTCCGTACCAGTACAGCATCATCAGCGGCAGCTTGCCGCCGGGCCTTTCGCTGTCGAAGAGCGGCCTGATCGGCGGCACGCCGACGCAGGCCGGTAGCTGGTCGTTCTACGTCGACCTCAGCGACCAGAACCCGCCGTCTGCGACGTGGTGCCGTCCCGCGGAATCGCAGCGGCAGTTCACGATCACGGTGATCAACGGCGCGGCGGTTACACCGCTGACGATCGTCCAGCCTGCGCTAACGCCGAAAGCGATCGTCGTCGGGACGGCGTACAGCGTGCAGTTCTCCGCGCAGGGCGGCGGGACGCAGACGTGGTCCGTCCAGTCGGGCTCGCTGCCGACCGGTCTCACGCTGAGCTCGTCCGGGCTTCTCTCGGGCACGCCGACCGCGGCCGGGGACTTCACGTTCACGATCAAGGTGACGGACGGAATGCGCTCGGCGGCGCAGGCGTACACGCTCAGCGTCGTCAATGCACTGAAGGCGACGGTACCCGCGGTTCCCGCCGCGGAGGTGGCGCGGTCGTTCCGGCTTCAGCTCGCGGCGACGGGCGGACGGCCCGCGTACAAGTGGTCGGGTGCCGCGCTGCCGGCGGGTCTGACGCTCGATCCGGCGACCGGTGTCGTGAGCGGTGTTCCGGCAGTCGCGGGAACGTTCCCGGTCAAAGTCACCGTGACCGACACGCTCGGGCTCGCGACGACGATCGACCTTCCGCTCACCGTCGCTGCGAAGCTCACGCTGGTGAAGAAGACGGTCGCGGCTGCGAAGGTCGGTCGGCTCTTGCGCGTTCGGCTCTTCGCGAACGGCGGTGTGCTCCCACAGACGTGGAAGATCGTTCGTGGCTCGCTCCCCGCAGGCGTCAAGCTCGCCGCGCGCAGCGGCCAGCTCGTGGGCAAGGCGCGGAAGGCCGGAACGTCGCGGGTCGTCGTGCAGGTGACGGACGCCCTCGGCGCAATCGCGCGCACGACGGTCGTTGTCCGCGTCCGCGGCTGAGGACTGAGGAACAGGCAGGCGGCTCACCACGGTGGGCCGCCTGTCGCTCGCGGTGCAAGGCGTAATCGACAGCACGCGCACGCGTCGACAGTCGGCGCATGCCGCCGAGGGGGCGCATGTGGGGAGCCCGTCGGCTCCCCACACGCACTGCTCTCAGCCGACGCAGCCTGAGATCGAGCCGAGCGGCTCGCAGTTGTCGGGGGTGTTCCCCGACACGTCAGCGTGGTGGAGCGTCACTGTCCCCGCCGACACGGTCGGGTCGAAGCTGATGTTCACGATGCCACCGCCGCTTGCGGCGCTGTTGTCTGTGACAGCGCTGTGGTTGAGCAGCAGCGTCGGTGTCGGCTGGCCGGCGAAGAAGATCGCGTTGACGATCCCGCCGCCGAGGCCGCCCGGCGCCGTGTTTCCCGAGACGACCGTGTGGTTCAGCGTCGCGGTCGTGTGGTTGAGCAGACCGCCGCCGGTCTCGCCGGGTGCCGTGTTGTTGACGATTTGGCTGTCGTTGCTCACCAGCGTGCCGCCGTTCGCGATGCCGCCCCCGCCACTGTCGGGGACCCCGCTCGCCGTGTTGTAGGCGATCACGCTCTTGTTCAGCGTGATCAAGCTGCCGGGACCGCCGCCCATCCCATTGCCGCTGGCGATCCCGCCGCCGCCAGGGCCGGCGTTGTGATCGACCCTGCTGTTGTTCAGGGTCACGGTCGACGCGAGGCTGAGCAGGCCGCCGCCGCCGCTGCCGGTCTCCGGCACGGTGTTCGAGCTCACCTCGCTCTTGTTCAGCGTCGTGGTGGCACCGAAGGCGCTTGCGATTCCGCCACCGGCATCGTTCGCGAAGTTCCCGGTGACGGTCGAGCTGTTCAGGGTCAGCGTCCCGGAGACGTTCAGGATGCCGCCGCCCGCTCCGGCCGCCATGTGCCCCAGTACCTTGCCGGCCGTGATCGTGACGCCGTTCAGTGTCAGTGCACCACCCGAGCTCCCGTCGACCATGAAGATCCGGAAGTTGCTGTTGTTGCCGGCAATCGTCGCTCCCTTGCCGTTCACTGTGATTGGCGTGACGACCACAGGCAGGCCGTTGCCGCCGACGGCCGGGTTGTTCGCCGTCGTGAGCGAATACGTGCAACCCGAGGCGAGGTTGATCGACCCGCCACCGGCAGCATTGACGGTGTTCACCGCCGCAACCAGCCCGGCTCCACCCGCCGAGCATGGGACTTTCACCGAAGCCGCCGCCCCGGCAGCCGTCGAGGCCACCAGCGCCACTGCGGCCGTGGAGACGACCAAGACGCCGAGACGTCCGGCACGTTCACGCACACGCTGAAGCATCCGCAATCTCCCCTTTCAGCTCTCAGAGCCGGCCTGCGCCGGCTCACCACGCGGGATTGTCCCGCATGTTGCCACGAGCCGCAACGGCGCCCTTCGCTTCGCACGTGGATCGTTGATGCTCGTGTCGCGGGCAGTCGAGCCTAGCGAGCCGTTGCGTCTCGTTCCGCAGGCGCTTTGCGTCAGCTCGTGTTTCCCCTTCTGTTGCCCCCTTGGCGTGGCGACAACCGAGCCGATGAGAAAGCCGCGCGTAGAGGGCTTTGCTCTATGGGCCGGGCAGGGATCGAACCTGCGACCTTGGGATTAAAAGTCCCCTGCTCTACCAACTGAGCTACCGGCCCCGGGACTCAGGCTAGCCGCTTCGCGACGCCCGGCTATTCTGGCCTTTCCGCCCCCGTCGACTAGCGGTCTAGGTCTCCACCCTTTCAAGGTGGCAGCACGGGTTCGAATCCCGTCGGGGGTACTACTCGGGCGGTTAGCTCAGCTGGGAGAGCGCCTGGTTTACACCCAGGAGGTCGGCGGTTCGATCCCGTCACCGCCCATGAACATCCATCGCGGCGCGGCCGCTTCGCGGACGCGGTCGGCGGACTCTAGCCTGCGCACTCCGCGGCGGCCGTGCCGCCGACGATCGTGCGGCCTGCGCCGCGGCACAGCGAGCAGGCGCAAGATTCGCACGCCGCGCGAGTCTGCTCGTTCATGGGCACCTCGACCCCGTGCTTCCGGTGCATCGCCTGTCGGTGCATCTACGTCTCGCGGGGTCGGTGGGATCTCCCCACCTGCCCTCGGTGCGGCTGTCGCTCCGCGCTCTTCGTCAACCGCGAGGTTCCCCGGCCGACAACGCGAACGCGTTCGTCTTAGACGATCAGCGCTTGCGGCTCCGTGTCGACCGCTTGCGGCTCGTCG
>VAYM01000173.1 GCA_005884945.1 Actinomycetota bacterium
GCGAAACCCGGTGATCTCGTGGCGGGACGGCCACGGCGAGCCCTCGCCCGAGCGGGTGCGCTGGTGACGCCGGCCCTCGATTCGCGGGCCCCGGACTCAGGTCCACGCGCGCGCCCGCGCGCGCGAAAGGATCGACCCCCGCCCAGGGAGGGGTTCACTCACCCGCCTCCCTCTGCGGTCGACGCTACCGGCGATTTGCTTGCGTGTCTGTGTCGCGTCAGAGCCAAGAGTCTCTTACGGTGAGCGCGCGCCCGACGTTCCGCGAGCCGTTCCCGATCCTGTACGTCGGCGACGTTCAACGGTCGATCCGCTTCTACACGGAGTCGCTCGGCTTCGAAGTGTCGTACCGCTGGCCGAGCGAGGGCGAGACGGCGTTCGCGTTCCTCGAGCTCGACCCGCTCGGGATCGCCGTCTCGAGGCGGCGGCCGGAGCACGAGGGGCGTGACTTCGAGCTCTGCCTGTACACCGACGACGCCGACCGCGCAGCCGCGCAATTGCGCGAAGCCGGCGCCGACGAGGTGCAACCTCCGCGGGACGAACCGTGGGGCGAGCGCCGCACCTACCTCCGCGACCCCGACGGCAGCCTCGTCCACATCGCCCAGTCCCAGTGAGCTGGCCGCGCGACGACGCGAAGCTCGACCGTGTGCGGACTCTCATGGCCGACCACGGCCTCGATGCGCTCGTCGTCCGCGCGCCCGACAACGTCCTCTACCTGACGAACTTCTGGCCGATGAAGGGATACGACGCCGTCGTGTTTCCGCGCCAAGGCGACCCGACCCTCATCTGCCTCGAGGCGTCCGCCGACGACGCGGCGCGCACTGCGTGGACCACGGATGTCCGTTTCTTCGCCGGCTACGACGCGTCGGATCCGCGTCCGCCCACCGCCCGAACGCTCGACCTCGCGCGTGCCGCCGCCGCGGACTTCGGCAGTGTGGGCCTCGAGTTGTCGCTCGGCACCCAGGCGTCCGACCGCATGGTCGGCGAGCCGACCACCTTCACCCGCGAGTGGTTCGACGCCTTCCCGAACGCGCTCGACGCGACGCCGCTGCTCGCGACCGCACGCGCAACGAAGACCGAGCAGGAGGTCGAGCGCATGCGAATCGCGAACGCGATTGCCGCGGCTGCGATGGAGCACGTCGCGCGCGAGCTGAAACCCGGGATGAAGGAGAGCGAGGCCGCGGCGTTGTGGGAGGGCTTCGTGCACGGCGAGGGCACGGGCTGGGAGGGCAAGGTCGAGCTTGCGCGCGGCTACTCGCTCGTGTGGTCAGGCCAGGGGATCCGGACGTTCACGGCGACGGGCGACCGTCCGGTCCAGGCAAATCAGCCGACGCTGTTCGAGATCTGGGTCTGCGCCGACGGCTACTGGTGCGACCACACGAAGAACCTGTGTCCTGGCGAGCTCGAGAGGGACTACCGGCGCCTCGAAGAGCAGCTGATGTCCGTGTACTCGACCGCCGTCGAGTGGTGCCGCCCCGGCGCCTCGCTCGCCGAGCTCGACAAGCGGGTCCGTTCCGGCCTTGCCGACGCGGGCTACCCCGGGCAGCCGAGTCATCCGATCTGCCACGGAGTCGGCGCACGCGCGCATGAACCGCCGTACGCGCACCAAGCCGGGGGCGGCACGATCGAAGCGGGCATGGTGCTCGCCATCGAGCCGGGCGTCTACTGGGATGGGGGCGGCGGCTTGCGCGTCGAGGACAACTTCCTGATCACGGCCGACGGCGCGGAGAAGCTCTCGCCGTTCCCCGACGGGATCGTGCGCACGTGAGCGGCACGTTCTGGACGGGGTCGCTCAATGAGCCGTACGCGTTCGGCGCACGTGTCGGTTTCTACGACACGACGCTCCGCGACGGCGAGCAGACCGTCGGCGTCGTTCTCGGCCCCGAAGACAAGCTCGAGCTCGCACGCGGGCTCGACGCCCTCGGGATCGAGCGGATCGAGGCGGGCTTCCCGCGCGTATCCGAGGAGGATCGCCGTGCTGTCGAGCTCATTCGCGACGCGGGGCTCTCGGCAGAGGTCTGGGGCTTCTCGCGCGCCGTCGAGGCGGACGTCAAGGCGCTCGTCGAGCTCGGCGTCGGCGCGAGCGTCGTCGAGTCGCCGATCTCCGACCTGAAGCTCGAGGCGCTCGGCGTCGACCGCGAGGCAATGCTCGAGCGGATCGTGTACGCGGTGTCGTTCGCGGCCGACCAGGGCGTGACGGTTGCGTTCTTCGGCGTCGACGGCACGCGGGCCGATCTCGGCTTCTTCGAGACTGTGTACAAGACCGCGGTCGAAGCGGGCGCGCGCGAGGTCGTCGTCGTCGACACCCTCGGGATCGCGGCGCCCGAAGCGGTCGCCGACCTCGTCGGCCGCACACGCGAATGGGTCGGCCTCGACGTCGCCGTCCACTTCCACGGCCACAACGACTTCGGGCTCGCGACTGCGGCGGCACTCGCGGCCGCGCGCGAAGGCGCACGCTGGATCCACGGCACGATCAACGGGATGGGCGAGCGTGCCGGCAACGCCAACCTGCCGGAGATCGCCCTCGCGCTCCGCGGCCTCTACGGCGTCGAGACGAATCTGCGGCTCGACGGCGTCCGCGAGTTCTCCGAACGCCTGCGCGCGCTGAGCGGCTACGAGCTCGAGCCCTACAAGCCGCTCGTCGGCGAGAACCTGTTCACGCGCGAGTCCGGCGCCGTCGCGAGCCAGTTCCACGATCCGCCCGCGATCGAGCCGTACTCGTCGGACCTCGTCGGCGCGAGGCGCCGGATCGTCCTCGGCAAGAAGAGCGGACTCGACTCGATCCGGATCAAGGCGAAGGAGCTCGGACTCGACCTCGACGCCGATGCGGAACGCGGGCTCCTCGAGCGCGTGAAGGAGCTGGGCACACGGAAGCGCGGCCTCGTCACCGACGACGAGTTCCGCGACCTCGCGCGTGGCTGACGGGTACGACGTCGCGATCGTCGGCGGCGGAATCAACTCGCTTGCTGCTGCCGCGTTCCTCGCGCGCGGTGGCAAGCGCGTTTGCGTGCTCGAGGCAGAGGACGAGTTTGGTGGGGCGATCAAGACAGCCGAGCTCACGGAGCCGGGCTTCGTTCACGACGTCTTCAGCGCGTGGCATCCGCTCTGGGTCGGCGGCGCGGCGCACGCCGAGCTCGGCGCGGAGCTCGGGCAGCGCGGCCTCGAGTACCTGAACACGGAGCACCCCACGGCGACGCTGTTCCCGGACGGCGAGGCCGCCTTCCTGACGACGAACACGGACGCGAATGCGGCAGAGCTGGAGCGTCATGCCCCCGGCGGCGGCGACGCGTGGCGGCAGCTGATCGTCGGCTTCATGGCGAACGCCGACCTCGCATTCGGGATCCTCGGCACCGAGCTCTGGTCAGGCGCAGGCGCGCGGCTTGCGTGGACGGCGTACCGCCGATTCGGACGCCGAGGCACCGTCGCGTTCCTCGGTGAGCTCGTCCAGAGCTCGCGCGACTGGCTCACACAGACGTTCCGCTCCGAACGCGCGCACGGTTTGCTCGCACCGTGGGTGCTGCATACGGGTCTCGGGCCCGACGCGGCGACGTCCGGGTTCATGACGAAGGTGATCGCGGCGGCGATCGAGCTCGGCGGCATGCCCGTTCCACGCGGCGGCGGCGCGCGGCTCGTCGACGCACTGACGCAGCTCATCCGGGATCACGGCGGTGACCTGCGCACACGCGCCGACGTCGACCGCGTGCTGGTGCTGAACGGTCGCGCGTCCGGCGTTCGAACTAACGAGGGTGAAGTGATCCGCGCGCAGGTCGTGCTCTGCAATGTCCTCCCGACGCAGCTCTACGGCCGGCTGCTCCGCGACCTCCAGGTTCCCGAGGACGTGGCCGCGGGCGCACGCCGGTTCCGTGCGGGCAGGGCGGCGATGCAGATCCACTTCGCGCTGTCGGAGCCGCCGCGGTGGAACGGCGACGAGCGGCTTGCCAAAACGGCGCTGATCCATTTGACGCCGGGTCTCGACGGCGTCTCGCGCGCCGTGAACGAGGCGGAGCGCGGGCTTCTGCCCGCGGAAGCCACGGTGGTCGTCGGCCAACCGACGACGGTCGACCCGAGCCGCGCGCCGGCAGGAAGGTCGATCCTCTGGATCCAGCTCCAGGAGCTCCCGTGGCAGGTCAAAGGCGACGCGGCCGGACGAATCGACACGGGCGAGGGCCGCTGGACCGAGGAGCTACGCGAACGCTACGCGGACCGGATTCAGGAGCGAATCGCACGCCACGTCCCGAATCTCGACGCGATCGTCCGCAAGCGCGTCGCCCTCTCGCCGGCCGACCTCGAAGCCGCCAACCGCAACCTGGAGCGCGGCGACCCGTACGGCGGCTCGCTCGCCCTCGACCAGAACTTCCTTTGGCGGCCGTTCGCGGCCCAGCCCGGCCACAGGACGCCGGTCGCCGGCGTCTACCACATCGGCGCGAGCACGTGGCCGGGCCCCGGGCTCGGCGCGGGCTCGGGGACGCTCGTCGCGAAGGAGCTGCTCAAGCCCCGTCGCCTGCGCCGCGCGTGAGAGACTCGCTGCACGTGGGGCGTTTCTCGATCTCGCAGGTCACCACGCTCACGTCGACCTTCGTCGAGGACGTCGCCTCCTATCGGGAGGCGGCCTTGGACGGCATCGGCGTGTGGGAGCTCAAGCTGCCGGAGGGCGGCGACGAGGAGGCGCTCGAGGCGCTCGAGGCCAGCGGCCTGGGGTCGGCGGCCGCGGTTCCGATCGTCCCGTCGATCCTCCCGCTGCCGCTCATGGAGGGCCCGAGCGATCCGCACGAGCGCGTCGAGGCCCTCTGCGCGTCGATCCACCGGCTTGCCGCGTTCCGCCCGAGCGGCATCGTCTGCCTGACCGGCGCCGCGCAGGAACGCGACCCGGACGAGGCGCGCGCCGTCGTGATCGAGGGCCTCGAGACCCTCGCTGCCGAGGCCGAGCGCGCCGGCGTCCGGATCGGGCTCGAGCCGGTCAACCGCGTCGGCGGCGAGAACTGGACGATCATCTCGTCGATCCCCGAGGCCGTCGAGCTGCTCCAGGAGGTCGACAGGCCGGCACTCGGGCTCCAGTTCGACGCGTGGCACCTCTGGAACACGGAAACGCTCCTCGAGGACATCGAGCGCGAGGCGGGCAGGTTCGTCGGCGCCCATGTCGCCGACTGGCGCGAGCCGACGCGCTGTTGGGCGGACAGGGTGCTGCCCGGAGACGGGATCGCCGACATCCCCGCGATCCTCGGCGCGCTCGACCGCGCCGGCTGGGACGGCTTCTACGACCTCGAGATCTTCAGCGACAACGGCACGTTCGGCGACGCATGGCCCGACTCCCTCTGGGACGTCCCCACAGACGAGCTGGCCCGGCGCGGACGCGAGTCCCTGGAGCGGATGTGGGATGCGCGAATCCGGGTCGCCGTTGACCGGGTATCGCCGGGTGCTTTCTAATCGAGCAATCACGACCGGGAGGAGGAGCATGGGAGGACGAGGGAGATTGGTCGCCGCCGCGCTTGCCGTCGCGGCGCTGGTCGCGATCGGGACGGCAGTCGCAGCGACGTCGAAGCCCGACGCCACTGCGGCGAAGAAGCCGATCATCATCGGCGCCGCCATCGACCTGACGAAGAACATGGCACCGTTCGACGCGCCTGCGATCGCTGCGGCGCAGATCGAGATCAAGAAGATCGATGCAGCCGGCGGCGTCCTCGGCCGGAAGTTCGAGCTCAAAGTGATCAACGACCAGCTCGATCCGAACCTGACGAAACAGGCTGCGGTCCAGCTCCTCGGTCAAGGCGCAGACATCATCTGGGTCACGTGCGACGTCGATTACGCCTCGCCTGCGGTGAAGGCGGGGCTCGACAAGAAGAAGCTCACGATCGCGCCGTGCATCGGCACCGACGAAATGAGCCCGCTGCGCTTCGGCGCCGAGGGGAAGCTCGCCTTCAGCTTCGGCAACGCGGCACAGGACGAGGGCGCAGCGATGGCCGAGTATGCGATCAAGCGCGACTGGAAGTCGGGCGTCGTCGTCACGGACAATGCCCTGCGGTACTTCAAAGACGTGTGCAAGGCGTTCAGCGTCCGCTACAAGCAGCTCGGCGGGCACGTCCTCTCGCAGGAGAGCTTCACGCAGGGCGACAAGACGATCAACAACGTCGTCACGCGCGTGAGCAACGAGAAGAGCGCGAAGATCATCGCGTTCTGCACCTCCTTCGCCGCGGACCAGCCGGCATTCGTCGCCGGGTTGCGCAGCCTCGGCAACAAGACGCCGATCATCAACTCGTGGGCCGGTGACGGCTCGTATTGGTGGTCCAAGAACCCGAAGGTGACCAACTACTACTTCGTGACGTACGCGTCCGCGTTCGGAGACGATCCGAGCAAGCAGGTGCGCGCGTTCGAGAAGTTGATGGCGAAGGCCGGTCACCCGGCACAGACGGGCGGCTTCATCACAGGTGCGACCGCCATCCAGGTAATCGCGTATGCGATCAAGAAGGCCCACGGCTCCACCAACGGCGCGACGCTCGCATCGATCCTCGTGCAGTTGCACAAGTTCCCGACGGTCTCGGGAAAGATCAGCTTCTCGCCGGCGTTGCACAGCGTCTTTGGTCGGTCGTACCGCGTGATCGTCGTCAACAACAACAAGGCGAAGGTCCTCGGCCAGATCACGGCCAAGTCCCCGGCAAAGATCTACTGTCGGAAGCGTCCTCGTCCGAAGCTCGCCGATGGCCCGGGTCGCACCGGGCCATCGGGGTTTCGCGGCAGTTCGAGGGCGTCCGGGCAGTGCAGGACGTCGATCTCGACCTCGCGCGTCGGGAGGTCCTCGGGCTCATCGGCCCGAACGGTGCCGGCAAGACGACGCTGGTCAACATCCTCACCGGCTTCGACATGCCGTCGTCAGGCCGCGTCGAGCTGGAGGGTCGCGACGTCACGCGCTGGCGTCCGGATCGGCGAGGCCGGAACGGGCTGGCCAGAACGTTTCAGCAAGGCCACCTGTTCCGTGAGTTGACCGTGCGCGAGAACGTGGAGGTGGCGGCGCTCGGCGCCGGGGCGTGGGGCTGGGAGGCGAGACGCCGCGCCGACCGCCTGCTGGAGATCCTCGGCATCGCGTCGCGGGCCGACGCCATGGCCGCGCTTCTACCGCACGGTGACGAGCGCAAGCTCGGGGTCGCGCGCGCCCTGGCGACCGAGCCGCGCTTCGTCCTGATGGACGAGCCCGCCGCGGGCCTGCACGAGGACGAGGTCGCCGAGTTCGCGGACGTCGTTCGCACGGTCCGCGACGAGGCCGAGGCCGGCGTGCTCCTGATCGACCACAACGTCGCTCTGATCATGGACGTCTGTGACCGCGTCCATGTCCTCGACCGGGGAGCGACGCTCGCCGTGGGCACGCCGGACGAGATCCGCCGGAACCTCGACGTGGCCACCGCATACCTCGGCGCGGGCACGTCGCCCGTCGAGACAGTCGATGTCTGAGCCCGCGCTCGAGCTCGCGGAGGTCGAGGTCCGCTACGGCGCCGTGCCCGCTGTTCGCGACGTCACGCTCACGGTGGGGCGTGGGGAGATCGTCGGCCTGATCGGGCCGAACGGCGCAGGCAAGTCGACGACGCTGCACGCGATCATGGGCGTCGTGCCGCTCGCGCGAGGTCGGATTCGGCTCGCCGGCCGTGAGCTCCGCAAGACCCGGCCGGAGGACGTCGCCCGCGCCGGCGTCGCGCTTGTACCCGAGGGACGGCACGTGTTCGCCCACCTCACGGTGGAAGAGAATCTGCGGCTGGGCCTCGCCGGCCGCCGTCGC
>VAYM01000111.1 GCA_005884945.1 Actinomycetota bacterium
AGAGCTTCGTGAAGCTTCTGGCCCGACCGCTAAACGCGCGCGCGCGCACCACGCACGAAGCTCGCCTCATGCCCTCCGCGGTTCGCCTCGGCGCGCTCCTCGTCGTCGAGCGCACCGATGCGGCGCAGCAGTTCGAGCTCGTCGCGCAGATGCGTGCGCATCATCTCCGGCCCGTCCGTCGCGATCGTGAACTGCACGCCGTGCTCGACGAACGTACGGAACGTGTCGCGCACGGCGCCCTCGTCCGGCAATGCTTTCGTCAGCAGGTTCGACGTAGGACAGATCTCGAGCACGATCTCGGCGTCGCGCAACGCCGTCATCAGCTCCTCGTCGCCCACGGCGAGGATTCCGTGACCGATGCGATCCGGCCGCAGCGTCTCGACCACGTCCCCGATCTCCCCGCGGCCGACGTCGCCGCCCTCCTCGCCGACGTGGATCGTCACGCCTAAACCCGCGCCGCGCGCCTCGTCGACCATCGGCGCCACCTGCGCGTAGTCGTACCGAGCGCCGCCGACGCGCGGGCCGGCGATGTCGATCCCGACGATGCCGCGCGTCGACCATCTGATCGCCTTCTCGACGATGATCGAGTTCTGTTCGGGGGTGAACGTGCGGTCCATCATCAGGATCAAGCCCGCGTGCACCTGCGGATACTCGAGCGACGCGAGGTCGAGCCCGCGAATCGCGGCGAGGATGATGTGGTCGAGGTCGCGCTCCCCGCCACGGTTCCGCTTCATCGGGTTGAAGCGCACCTCGAGCGTGGTGATCCCCTGCGACCGGAATGCGCCGCCGATCGCCGCGTGCACCGAGCGCTCGACTGCGGTCGGGCTCGACTGGATCAGCTCCGTCCAGTGGTAGATCTCGTCGAGCGCGTCGAGGTTCGGGACGCCGCGCGGGTCGCTCACGGTCACCAGCCGGTCGAACTCCCAGTAGTCCTTGACCGGAAGCGCGATGCCCTGCTCGTGGGCGAGGCTCCAGAGGATGTCGGAGGCAACCGCGCCGCCGAGGTGCGTGTGCAGCTCGGCGAGACCCTCCATGGAAGGAGTCTAGAGAAGCCGCGGGCCCCGCCCT
Organism: Actinomycetota bacterium; assembly: GCA_005884945.1. Lineage (GTDB taxonomy): Bacteria > Actinomycetota > Thermoleophilia > Gaiellales > Gaiellaceae > 3-1-20CM-4-69-9. The sequence continues at coordinate 1,069 of VAYM01000111.1, forward strand.
CGCGGAGCCCGCGCCTGAGTCAACGCGCAACGAGCGCTACTTGTGACCCTTCTTCTTTGCGTGCTGCGACTTCTGACACGCGCCCATCGTGTCGCCGTGCTTGAGGTGCGCCTTCACGGCAGGCTCGCCCACGGTGATCGTGTGGCCGTGGTGGCAAAGCTTCACCTTCTTGCGGCCTTTGCCCTTGCCAGGCTTCTGGCCGGGCTGGCCCTGACACGGGAACACCGTGCTCCCGTTGATCCGGATGTCGCAGACGTTGACCGTCTGCTCCTTGTCGGCAAAGAACCAGCCGCTGTCGACGACCAGTTGGATCCCGGTCACCGACATCGAGCCGACAAGCGCGAGCGTGCCGGCGTACGTGTTGCACTGCGTACCGGCCTGGATCTGCGACGTGTCGAAACGGCAGGCGTCGTTGTTCCCGATCAGGTTGCCGGAATCGAGGAGCGTGTTCGGCGTGCAGCCCGTGAAGTTCGGGGACGGGCCGAGGTAGACGAACACGTTCTTCGAGCCGAAGTTGATCTGGAACCGCGGCGAGCCGCCGCCGCAGCCGTCATCCGTGACGTTGAACCTCGTTGCGAGCTCGGAGAGGCTGGAGAACGTCGTCACGCCGGTATCGGTGAACGATATACCGCTGAAGTCGTTCGCGGTCGACGTGTCTGCGAGGTTCGAAACGAGGCTCACCTGATTTCCCTGCATCGACGCGCCGCCGAACAAGGAACCGGATGCGGCTCCGGCGCCCGGGACGATCGCCAGGGCGGCGAGCGCGCCGCAGAGCGCCATGAATCGCTTCATCAGTGAATCCCCCCTTTGCGTTTCTGGCCTAGAGAAGACGCTTTGCAAGCCATAAACTCACGGTCTGGCCGGGTGGTTGCGTCACCGCGGTGGCTCTGGTCGCGACCGGACTCGACCGCTTTCGGGTGCGACGCAGGGTCGTCCGTTGGGCGCTACTAGCGCCGGCTGCGGTCGACGATGCTGTCTTCGTCCACGCGAACGTCGACCGTGAACGTCCGCGCCGACTGGTGGACGCGGCAGACGTACGTCCAGTAACCCTGCTGCTTCTCGCGACACGATGCAATGCCGCCTGACCCGTACTGCCGGACGACCTGCGCAGCCGCCCGCTGCGGGCTCAGCTTCTTGGTGTCGGACTCGATGACGCCGACGAGGGCGACGAGTCCACCTGCCAGGATTCCCGCGACGATTCGGCCGAGCACGCGCGGCACCATATCCTCCCCGCCCGTGAAGGTCGGCATCGTCGTCCCGTACTCGTGGTCCTTCTGGGGCGCGGTCGTCGAGCACGCCGAGCTCCAGGCCGGGGCGCTGCAGCGGCGCGGGGTCGAGACGCGCACGATCATGGGCAACGACCCGCCCGGGAGCTTCACCCGCGTGCTGCACCCTCGCCTCGGACGCCACGGCGAGCCGCCGCCGGAGGTGATCCCCGTCGGCCGCTCCGTGATCGTTCCCGCGAACGGCTCGCTGCCGAACATCGTCCTCTCGCCGAGCTGCGTGCGTGCCATCCGTCGCGCGCTCGGCCGCGAGCGGTTCGACGTCCTCCATTTGCACGAGCCGATGACGCCCGCGATCTGCATCGCGACACTTGCGCTCGCGCGCGTCCCGATGGTCGCGACGTTCCATGCGCACGGTGCGCTCGGCTGGATGAAGATCGGCAAGCCGGCCTGGGGATTTCTCGCGGACCGGCTCGACGCCCGCATCGCGGTGTCGTCGCACGCGCGCGACACCGCGCAGGCGTGGCTCCCCGGCGAGTACGAGATCGTGCCGAACGGCGTGCTCATCCCCGAGCACGCGGACGCGGGAGGACGCGAGCATCGCATCCTGTTCGTCGGTCGTCAGGAGCCGCGGAAGGGCCTCCCCGTGCTTCTGCGCGCTTGGCCCGACATCCACCGCCGCAGCGGCGCGCGACTCCGCATCGCGGGCGCCGATCCGCTCGCGGTCAGGCTGCTGCTGTCGCGTGAGCGCGTGCCCGAAGAGGGGATCGACGTTCTCGGCTTCCTCTCGCAGGACGACCTGACCGCCGAGCTGCTGGCCGCCAAGGCGATGGTTGCGCCGTCACTCGGGGGAGAGAGCTTCGGCATGGTCCTGACCCGCGCCTTTGCCTGCGCGACACCTGTCGTTGCATCCGACATTCCCGGGTACCGTGAAGTCATGACGCCAGAGGCGGCGGTGGCGTTTCCTCCGGGCGACGAGCGCTCGCTGGCCGACGCGGTCGTCGATCTGGTCGAGGACGAGCCTCGCCGTGCGGCCCTCGGCGCGGCCGCGCGGGAGCTCGCGATCGAGCGGTATTCGTGGGACGACATCGCGCGTCGACTGGTCGAGATCTACGAGCGGGCGGCGGCGTGAAGGCGGTGCTGAGAAGCGGCTGGATGCGCGCGGTCATCGTCCTCATGGGCGCCGTGGCCGTCGTTGCGCTGCTCTGGTGGCGCGGCCCTGCCTGGGGCGCCGTCGGGGACGCGTTCACCGCCGTCGAGTGGCAGTGGGTCGCCGCTGCCGTCGGCCTCAATCTCCTCTCGGTCGTCGTTCGCGCGGTCGCCTGGAGGACAGTGATCGTGCAGGCGATGCCGGCGCCGCACCCGCGCTTCCCGCTCGTTTTCTCCGCGTTCTCGGTCGGGCTCTTCGCGAATGCGGTGCTCCCGGGGCGGATCGGCGAGCTCGCACGTGTGGCCGTCCTCCAGCGGAAGCTTCCGGAGCAGGAAGGTGCGTGGGCGACCTTGCTCGGCACGGTATTCGCACACCGCGTGTTCGATCTCGTCGCGGCGATTGCGTTGATCGCGTTCGTGGTCTCGACCGCGCACATTCCGGATTGGGCGATCACGAGCCTGATCGTGGTCGTCGTTGCGGGGGTGGCGCTGTTCTCGATCGCCGTGATCAGTGCGCGCCGACATCAATTGTCGGACCTCGGCGGCCTCAGCTCGCTGCGAAAGATCCTGCGGCTCGCCCGACACGGCCTCGGCGTCATGCGCGAGCCGACTGCGGCCGCGCTCGCATGCTCCTTCCAAGTGCTCGGCTGGGCGTGCCAGCTGTTCGCCGTGTGGACGGCAATGCGCGCGTTCGGGGTCCACAAGCCGCTGCCCGCCGCCGGCCTGGTGCTCGTGCTCATGAACGTGGCGACGATCTTTCCGCTCTGGCCCGGAAACGTCGGGCTCGTGCAGGCGGCGATCTCGATTCCGCTGAAGCAGTACTACAACGTCGCGCGCGCGACCGGTGTCGCGTTCGGCTTCGGGCTGCAGGCGATCGAAGCGTCCGTCGGCGTCGGCGTCGGGCTGATCTTCCTCGCGCGCGAGGGCCTCTCGTTCGCGATGCTGCGCGTGATGCCTGACGCCTCGCAGGCGGAGATCCCCGAGCCGATGATGCACGAGGAGGCCGCGGCCGATGCCGAGCGACACCGCGCTCGCGTGCCCGGCTAGCCTCAAGGGTGTCCTCTCGGCGCGCGAGGCCGCGGCGGCGCTCGCGGACGGTCTGCGCACGTGGGCCCGCGCGGACGAGCTTCCCGTCGCGGACGGGGGCGAGGGGACGCTCGAGGTGCTGCACGCGGCGCTCGGAGGCGAGTGGCAGGAGGCACGCGGGCACGACGCGTTCGGTCGTGAGCGCGTTGCGCGCTGGCTCGTTTTGCCGGACGGAACGGCCGCCGTCGAAGCGGCCGAGGCGATCCCCCTCGACCCAGCGCGCCTGGATCCGCTGGCCGCGTCGTCGCGCGGGCTCGGCGAGACGATCGCAGCTGTCGGCCGTCCGTCGGCGCTGCTCGTGTGCCTCGGTGGAACGGCGAACGTCGACGGCGGAGCGGGGCTGCGGGAGGTGATCTCCGAGCTGCCGGCGCCGACGCGTGTCGCGTGCGACGTGGACGCCCCGCTGCTGGACGCCGCGCGCGTCTTCTCCACGCAGAAAGGCGCGACACCGGCGCAGGCGGAGGAGCTCGAACGGCGGCTGGCCACGATGACCGAGCTGCAGGGCGTCGCCGATCTGCCGGGTGCAGGCGCGGCCGGCGGCCTCGGCGCGGCGCTCGCGGCGCTCGGCGCGGAGCTGGTTCCGGGCGCGCAGCTCGTGCTCGACGCGGTCGGCTTCGATCCCATGCGATACGACCTCGTCGTCACCGGAGAGGGGGCGGTCGACGCGACGACGATGCGCGGCAAGGCGCCGGGAGAGGTCGTGCGCCGCTGTGCGGCAGCCGGAGTGCGCTGCGTGTTGTTCGGCGGTCGCGTCGTCGAGGCGCCGAGGGGAGCCGAGGTCGTCTCCCTCTCCGGCGAGCCGGAGCGCGCGCGCGAAGATCTCACGGAGCTCGGCGCGGCCCTGCGCGCGTAGGAGGGTCAGACCGAAAGTCTGACCCTTGGCAGGTATGACCGTTGGTTACGTCGAACTCGGACTCGCATGGACACGGGCGCCCAGCCGAGCGGCACGGACTATCCGGTGAAGTACTCCGTCGACTATCCGGATCGCGAGCTCAACCGCGTGTCGACGGCGTTCAGGATCTTCGCGGCGATACCGATCCTCATCGTCGCGGGGAGCGTCAGCGGCGGTGGCGAGTTCGGCGGCTGGAGCCACGGCGGAAGGCAGGGATCGACGGTCGTCCTCGGGGCCGGTGGATTGCTCGTCCTCGGGCCGCTCTTGATGATCGTCTTCCGCCAGAAGTATCCGCGCTGGTGGTACGACTGGAACCGCGAGCTCCTTCGGTTGACGAACAGGGTCGGCGTGTACATCGCGCTGATGGACGATCGGTATCCGTCGACGGACGAGGAGCAATCGGTGCATCTCGAGCTTCCGTATCCCGACGTAGAGCGGGACCTGAACCGTTGGCTTCCGCTCGTCAAGTGGTTCCTCGCGATCCCGCACTACGTCGTGCTGGCGTTCCTCACGATCGCCGCGATCGTCTGCGTGATCGTCGCGTGGTTCGCGATCCTGTTCACGGGACGCTATCCGCGCGGGTTGTTCGACTTCCTCCTCGGAGTCGGACGCTGGGCGAACCGCGTCACGGCCTACGCGTTCATTCTCGTGACGGACGAGTACCCGCCGTTCAGGCTCAGCCCGTAGGGCGGGCTCCCTCGACGCGGCGGGCCAGCTCCTCGATCTTCCCGTGCGCGGCGTCGAGCCGACCGACGCACAGCTTGTAGAGCTCCTCGCCGCGTTCCCACAGCCTGATCGCCTCGTCGAGATCGGCGTCGCCGCGCTCGAGCCGCACGACGATCCCCTCGAGCTCGCGCTGCGCTTCCTCGAAGGTCTGCTCGGTCACTCCGCGCGCGCGCCGAAGCGCCCGTCCGCGACCTCGATCTCGAGTCGGTCGCTGGGGGTCACCGCCGCGGCCGCCCGCACGATCGCGTCGTCGCGTCGGACGATTGCGTACCCGCGGTCGAGCGTCGAACGTGGCGACAACGCGCGGAGGCGACCCGCCGCAAGCTCGAGGCGTGCCCGCTTGCGTTCCACCGTGAGCGCGGGTGAGCGACGTAGACGTTCATGCGTGCGCTCGAGTCGCTGGCGCGTGAGGTCGACTGAACGGCGAACACCGCGCTCGAGCCCGCCGCGCGCGCGATCGAGTCGCTCGCGCAGCTCGGCCGCGTCGGGAACGACCAGCCGGCCCGCCGCCGTCGGCGTGGATGCGCGAACGTCTGCCGCGAGATCGCAGAGCGGCGTGTCCTGCTCGTGCCCGACAGCGGAAACGACCGGCACCGAGCACGAGGCGACGGCGCGCACCAGTCGCTCGTCGCTGAACGGCAGCAGGTCCTCGAAGCTGCCTCCGCCGCGGGTGAGCACGATCACGTCGACGCCTTCCGCAGCACAGAGCTCCCGCAACGCGTCGACCATGGCCTGCGCCGCGAGCGGGCCCTGCACGTACGTCTCCGCGACGAGCACGCGTGCCGGCGGAAACCGTGCCGTCATCGACGTCAGCACGTCCCGTTTCGCCGCCGCGTCGTTCCCGGTGACGAGTCCGACACGTCGAGGGAGTCGCGGCAACGGGCGCTTGCGTTCGGCGGCGAACAACCCTTCGTCCGCGAGCTTGCGCTTCAGGCGCTCGAGCGCGGCGAGGTGGTCGCCGAGGCCCCAACGCTCGACCGACAACGCGCGCAGCCGGAAGTCGCCTCGCGCCTCGTAGAGGTCCGGGCGGCCGAGCACGTGCACGCGGTCGCCGTCCGCGAGGTCGAGTCGAAGCGCGTCGAAGCGGGAGCGCAACATCGTCACGCCCAGACACGCCCCGTCCGACGGATCCTTGAGCGTGAAGAACACGCTTTGCCAGCGCGCGTGCCGGCGGAGCTCGGTCACCTCGCCTTCGACCCAAACGGACGGAAGGCGCGACAGCCAGTCCGCGACGCCGCGGTTGAACGCCGTGACGGAGTAGACCTTGCGGTCGCCGTACTGAAGCGCCTCGACCTTCATGTCGAGGCCAATGGTACGCGCGTGTTCGGTGTCCGCTTCGCGATCCGTTCGATCGTGTCGACCGGTCGTTTCAGACGGACGACGGGCAAAGCGCGCCGTCCTGGCGGCGGCGCCGCAAGCGGCGCCTTAGGCCGCGTCTAGAGGAGAATCTCGGCGGCGGTCTCGGGCGTGCAGCCCGACGCGACGAGCTCGACGGCGCGATGCAGGTCGACGGTCTCGTTTCCGGCGATGCGCTCGGCGAGCGGCAGTGGGTAGCCCGCTTCCATCAGCACATGCAGACGCCAGCTCTCGACCCGAGCGCGCTCGTTGTCCGAAGTCTCGAGTGTCTCCATCGCGTCGCTCACCGACCCGCTTCCGTTCGCCATTCCGTAGACGAACCCTTTTCCGGTTTGTTGGCTAGAGCGTTAGCCGTCAAACCATCCTCGTGCGGTCTCACGGCTCCCGTTCGGACCCAGTACGCCTGCCGCCGCGGCGACATGCGCGGCCGCGGCTCCCAGCCGCTGGCGGCTAGTCAAACCCGAGCGGTGGCGGATTCGATCCGCTGGGCGAGGTCGTGGAGGCGCGCTTCGATGATCGCGCGCTCCGCCTCGGTGTCGGCGACGAGCAGCTCGATCCGCCGCCGAAGCTCCTGCTCCTCGCCGAGCAGGCGTTGCTCAAAGGTCGCGATCGCCTCGGCGCGTTGACGGTCGAGCCCGCCCGTGATCATGCTGAGCCGCTTCTCGAGCCGCTGCGTGCCGGCGTCGCCGACATGCCCGAGCTGCTCTGCGAGCACCTTCTCCGCCTCGCGCGTGAATGCCTGGACGGCGCGGTCCAGCTCGCGCGAGAGACGTGTTGCAGCAGCCTCTCGCGCGCCACGGATCGCGTCGCCGAACTGCTGGTTCGCAGCCTCGGAGAAGCCGGTAGCGGCGCGGTCGAGGACGCGCTGCAGTTGCTCGACCTGTCGGCGCTCGATCTCGGCGAAAGCGACCTGCAAGCGTCGTGTGGCATCGGCTTCCTCGTGTTCGATCTGTTCCGCGAGCGCGCGCTCGCGGCGGCGAATTCGCTCGCTGATCTCGTGGAGCGCGCGGCGCCGCTCGGCCGCGTACGCGTCGAGGTCGGCGTTTCCTTCGGCGATCGTCTCTTCGATCGCACGTGCAATCTCGTCGCGTAGCCGCACGAGACCCGCGCGTTGCTGTTCGCTCTCGGATTCGAGCCGTTCTGCATCTGCGGCGATTCGCGCTTCCGCTTCGGAGGTGACGTGATGCTGCCGCTGCTTCACTTGCTCCAGCTGTGCGGCGACGACGCGCTGCGCCCGATCGAGGTCCTCCACCCAGGCGCGCAGTCTCTCGTCCAGCTGCCTTTGCGCCGCGGCGAGAGCCTCGGAGAGCGACGCGTTCGCCGTGCGTTCATGCTCGGCGGCGGACCGTCGCCGCTCCTCTGCGATCCGCCGCTCCTGATCGGTCAGCAGCGAGATCGAGTCTGCACGCGCACGCGCAAGCGTCCGTTCGAGGTCTGCGGCCCGCTCCTGCGCCTCGCGCTCGATCAGCTCGCGCAGCCGGTTCTCAGCGTTGGCGAGCTGGCTGTCGACGCGGTGCGCGTGTTGGACGACCCGCCGTAGGCGCATCGACGCGAGGACGGTCGCTGCCGCGAGCAGCGTTCCCGCGGCGGACACGGCAATCGGCGTGTGCTGCTCGAGGGCGTAGAGAGCCCACAACCCGATCGCGGCCGCTCCCAGAGCGAGTGCCACGCCGAGCAGGACGTTCCTCGACGCGCGCCCCGCGACGGTGAGCGCCAGGCACACACCCGCCGCGATCGCCGAGACGGCGAAGACGATCTCTGCGACGTCGGTCACGTGCACGGCATCAGGTTACGCGCATCAGGACGAGTGCGAGCGCGAGGAGGGCGACGGCCGCGGACAGGATCTGCAGTGCCTGCTCGGGGATGCGCTTCAGCGAATCGGCGTCGATCGGTTCGATGCGCCCGTCCTGCCATTCGATCCGGCCGCTGACCGCGGCGACGCGGCGACGAACGTCCCGGACCGGGGTCGAGAGGACGCGCTGCGCGTGGCTGAGCAGGGCAGCGGACGCGGCGGCGGCGACCGCTTCCACGCGGATCTCCGAAGCGCACGCGAAGTAGGCGGTGAGCACGGGAAAGGCGCCCCAGCCGAGCGCGAACCAGAGGTCGCCGTGGAGCCGGCCGCCGAACAGCTCGAGGTTGTACGCGACGACGAGCACGGATCCGGCGGCGACGAACGCGAGCAACCAGAGGTCGCGCCGGACGGCAACGGCGATCCCGATCGCTGCCGCTGCCGCGATCGACGTGACCGCGAGCACGACGAGCGCGCGGGACGAGATACGGGTGCGCAGAGGCCGTCCGGCCACCTCGTCGAGCGCATGCGCACCGATCCCCATCGCGAGGAAGAACGCGAGCAGCGTCAGGCCCATGACTCCCGCGTCGAAACGAGGCGCGATCGCGGCGCCGATTGCAACGTACGACAGGTGCCAGAGCGTGTACGGCGGATGGAGCAAGGTGACGTAGTCGCGCCACCCGCCGGGCGCGAGAGCGTAGAACGCCGGCCGCGCTTCGTTCACGCCCGCCTGGCCCAGGTCACGATCCCCCCGCCCAGGCTCAGCCGACGTGCCCGGACGTCCTCGATCCCTGCGTCGCGCCACGCAGCGAGGAGCCGCGCCTCCGGCCACTCCCGCGCGAACTCCCGGATGCTTCCGCCGAGAAAGCCGCCGACGCGGTGCCAGCCCGGTGAGATCGCACGTCCCACGACCGGCAAGACGGCGCGCACGTGGAGCTCCCAGAGCGGCCGCCACACGCCGTGCGGAACGCCGAACTCCAGCGAGGCGATGCTGCCGCCCGGACGCACGACGCGCGCGAGCTCCCGCAACATCGCTGCCGGATCGGCGACGTAGCGCAGGAGATACGTGAACGTGAGCGCGTCGAACGAGGCGTCGTCGAACGGCAGGGGCTCCGCCGTTCCCTCGACGAGACGAACCTCGTCGCCGAGCCGGCGCCGCGCCTCGGCGAGCATCTCCGGGCTCTGGTCGAGACCGACCACGGTGCAGCCTTTCTGGCGGATCAGCTCGCGCGCGACCGCACCGGTGCCGGTGGCGACGTCGAGGACCGTGTCCCCGGGCCGCGCGTCGACGCGCGAGACGAGGAACTGTCGCCACCGCGGGTCCTGTCCGAACGAGAGGAGTGCTGCGTACCGGTCGTACGTCGGTCCGAGCGGAGCGAAGAGCGCCCGCGCGGAGACGGCCTCGGCCATGACGGCGAGTCTATGCTCGGCGCGTGGAGCTGAGCGAGCAAGTGGCTGCCGTCGCCGAGTCCGCGGGGCGCTTCGCGTCCGCCGGCGAGACCGTCGACGCGGTGCTCGTCGCGGAGCCCTCCGAAGGCGAGCGCATCTATCTCTGCGCGTTCGTCGGGCCGGAGGAGCGCACGTGGCTCGCGCTCGGCGATCGTGGCGAGCCCGTCACCGACCTGAACCGGCTCCGCGAGGCCGTTTCGATCGCAGCGATGTGCGAGGTCGCGGAGGAACAGGCGGGCGGCGGCGAGCTCGAGGAGCTGCGACGCCGGCTCGCGGGTCTTCGGGTGAGAGAGAATCCGCCGGGTATCGAAGAAGCCGAGGTCGCGGCGCTCGAGCTCGAGCGTACGGTCGGGGCCGCACCGCGAGTGGCGACGCCACGCCACCTCGACGCGGTCGGGACCGCGGCCCGCCGGCTCGAGCGCGCGCTCGGGGACTCCGGCAACTCGCCGTTCGCGGTCGCGATGCAGCAGGCTCTGCCGGCGGTGGAGGAGCTTGCCAAGGAGGTCGAGTCCCAGTACAAGCTTCCCCTGACGTGAATGCGGAGCCGCCAGCCGTCCGTGCATCCGACGCGGAGCGCAACCGAACCGTCGAGCAGCTGCGCGCGCACGCGGGCGACGGGCGCCTGACGCTCGAGGAGCTCGCGCAGCGAATCGAGTCGGCCTATGGGGCTCAGACGCGCGAGCAGCTCGAGCGCATCACCGCCGACCTCCCGGCGACGACCGCCGTCCCGCCGCCTTCGCCGCGCCGCCGCCCGCGCCCGACGAGCCTGACGTGGGTGGCGTTCGGCGAGGTCGCACGCAAGGGACGCTGGCGGCTGGTCGACCACTCGCGCGTCGTCGTCGCGTTCGGCAATGCGGATATCGACCTGCGCAACGCCCAGATCGAAGGCGACTCCGCGACGATCACGGCGTACGTCGCGTTCGGCAACGTCGACTTCTACGTCCCCGAAGGCGTCGAAATCGATCACGGCGGGCTTGCGATCTTCGGCGCGCGCGGCGACCACGGCGCCGACGTCACGCCGCCGCCGGATGCGCCGTTCCTCCGCATCCGCGTCTTCACGATGTTCGGCAACTCCGATCTGTGGCGGATTCCGGCGGGCGCCACGGGGACGTTTCGCGAGCTGATCGACGCAGTTCGACGGGTCCGCCAGGTCGGTGCCTGACGGTGACCTGACGGGCCGCGTCGCGTTCGTCACGGGCGGCGGCACCGGGATCGGTCGGGCAATGGCGCTGGAGCTCAGCCGGCGCGGCGCGAAGGTCGCCGTCGTAGGCCGTCGCAGAGAGCCGCTCGACGAAACGGTCGCGATGCTCGACGGCCCGGGTTTCGCGACGCAGTGCGACGTCCGCGAACCGGAGACCGTGGGCGGCGCCTTCGACGCGGCCGAGGATCTGCTCGGCCCGGTGACGACGCTTGTGAACAACGCGGCCGGCAACTTCCTCGTCCACGCGGAGGATCTGTCGCCGAACGGCTGGCGCGCCGTGATCGGGATCGTCCTCGACGGAACGTTCTACTGCTCGCGCGAGCTCGGCCGGCGAGTGATCGCGCGCGGCGGAGACAACGCGCAGATCGTCAACATCGTCGCGACGTACGCGTGGACGGGCGGGCCCGGCACCGTCCACTCCGCGGCGGCGAAGGCGGGCGTCGTCAACCTCACGAGGACGCTCGCCGTGGAGTGGGCCTCGCACGGAATCCGCGTCAACGCGATTGCGCCGGGGCCGATCGACACGGAGGAGACGCGCAAGCGGCTGTGGGCTGACGATGCCGTCCGCGAGGCGCTGTTGCAGAAGATCCCGCTGCGCCGGTTCGGCCGCGAGGAAGAGATCGCGCGCGCGTGCGCCTACCTCGTGTCCGACGACGCCGCATACGTCACGGGCGGCGTCCTCGCGGTCGACGGCGGCGCATGGCTGGAGAAAGGGATGTTCGGACCCTAGGAGGGCTCCACCGGCGTCGGCACCGGGTCGGTCGGCGGTCTGCTATAGCGATGCAGCACGAGGCCGAGGCCGAAGAGGCTGAGCCCGATCCCGAGCAGGATGAAGGCGTAACCGACGGAGTCCGAGTTCAGGCCGCTCGTCGTCCAGTGCAAGATCGGCACGTAGAAGCCGAGCAGCCCGTAGATCGCCCAGGTCGCGCGCCGAAGCGGCGCGGCGGCGAGCAACACGATTGCACCCGCGATCACCATGGGGATCCACCCGCGGTTCGAGTCGCCCGTTGCGCCCGTGGCGTAGAAGCTCAGCGCCACGGCGACTGCGAAGAAACCGCCGACGTGGAACCAGAAAGCGTCGCGCCGGCGGCCCGCGAGGTCGAGCACGAGCCCGACTAGGACGAGCGCGGCACCTGTGACGATTGCCGTGATCGCGAACTCGTCGGCGCCCGGGTGAGCGTGCACGATCGAGATGAAGAACTCGGCGGTGAGTAGCGTAGCGGCGACGAACGTGAAGAACAGGAAGGAAAAACGCGTGATCGCGAAGGAGACGAGCGCGTCGAGCATCGTGGCGAGGCCGATGAGCACGACCGACCACGAGCCGTCCTCGAACGGATTGAAGAACGGATCCTTCGGAAACGTCCCGATCAGTGACGCGACGCCGTATCCGACCGCCGGCATGAGCGCGACCGCGAGCGCGAAGCCGAGACCGCCGGGCACCCACCAGCCGCTCCGGATCAGCGCCCAGCCGACCCCTGCATAGACGAGGTAGAAGCCGACGGAGACGAGCAGCTCCCACACGTCCCGGCTCGACTCCGGCACCTTGTCGATCAGGCTGAGCGTCGCGAAACCGATCGCGAACGCGCCGAAGAACCACAGCACGTTCGGCGTATCCATCCGCGGCCAGTCGCGCTCGGCGCGTGCCGCAGTCCGCGAGGGGAGGGCGCCTGCCGTCTCCATCCGCATCAGTCTCCGTACCCGATCGGCTGTTCCCTATGCTTCGCTCGATGGAGGGCGGTTCCGGCTTCCCGCTCGGGGGCGATCCCGAGGATCTGCTGCGGGGGCTCCGCGAGTTCGCGGAGCAGCAGGCGGAGTCCGTGCAGGAGGCGCAGCGCGAGCAGTTCGCGACGCTGACGCTCAATACGGCGGTCGAGCTGACCGGAGCCGCGTTGAGTCAGATGCAGGTCTCGGGCTCGACCGACGAGCAGGCGATTGCGCTCCGTGACGCGATGCGCGTGCTCTTCCCCGAGGCCGTGGCGCTGGTGAGCGCAGCGCGCCAGGGATTCATGCGCGAACGTTGACCTTGCTCGACCGCACGATCGTGCGCCTGCTGCCGGCGGTGCCGAAGCCGGTCGTGCAGAAGCTCTCCGAGCGGTACATCGCAGGCCCCGAGCTCAAGGACGCGCGCGAGACCGTGCGTCGGCTCAACGCGCAGGGGAAGATGGCGACGGTCGACGTCCTCGGCGAGGAGATCACGAACGAGGAAGAGGCGGCGGCGATCGTGCGTGCGTACCTCGACGTCTTCGCGGACATCGAGCGCTGCGACCTCGACGCGAACGTCAGCGTGAAGCTCACGGCGCTCGGTCTCAAGTTCGGCTACGACATCTGTCGCGCGAACCTCACGACCGTCGTCGCCGACGCCGCGTCGCGCGGCAACTTCGTCCGGATCGACATGGAGGACTCGTCGACGACGGACGACACGATGCAGCTCTACCGCGATCTCCGACGCGACGGTCACGACAACGTGGGCGTCGTCCTGCAGGCGACGCTTCGACGCACGCTCTCCGACGTCGGCGAACTCGCGGACTTGCGGCCGAGCGTCCGGCTCTGCAAGGGGATCTACATCGAGCCGCCGGAGATCGCATACCGCGACTTCGGTGCAGTGCGGGCGAATTACGTCCGCTCGCTCTCGGCGCTGCTCGAGGCCGGTTGCTACGTCGGCATCGCAACGCACGACGAGTGGCTCGTCTCGGAGGGGAAGCGGCTCGTCGCGGAACACGGGCTCGAGCGCGGGCAGTACGAGTTCCAGATGCTGCTAGGCGTTCGGCCGGATCTCGGGAACCGGCTCGTGCGGGAAGGACACCGGCTGCGCGTGTACGTCCCGTTCGGGCGCCATTGGTATGCGTACTCGATGCGCCGGCTGCAGGAGAACCCGAAGATCGCGGGCTACATCGCCGCTGACACGATCGGCCGCTTCATCCCGACCCGACGCAACGGCGCGTGATCTGGAGGCGGGCCGAGGGCACGCGGGTCTGGGACGAGAACGGCCGGGAGTACATCGATCTGACGGCCGGGTTCGGCGTGGCCGTGCTTGGGCACAGCAACCCGCGGATCCGGGAAGCGATCGCCTCGCAACCGGTCGTCCATGCACTCGGCGACCTCGCCGAGGCCGAGGTGACGCGACGCTTTCGCGATGCGCTGCCATGGCCGGCGAAGCTCGGCGTCACCGGCGAGGATGCTGTCGAGATCGCGCTGCGGACTGCCTTGCTCGCGACGGGGAAGCCGGGCATCGTCGCCTTCGACGGCGCGTATCACGGGACGGGATTGCTCGCGCTTGCCGCAACGGGATTGGAGCGCTTCCGAGCGCCCTTCGCCCCGTGGCTCCCCGAGCCCGTTTACCGGAAGACCTTCGGCGAGGATCCTGGACCGCTCCCGCCGGACGCGGGATGCGTGATCGTGGAACCGGTCCAAGGTCGTGTCGGCTCGCGGGTTCCGTCTGCAGCGTTCCTCGAACAGCTGCGGGCGAGGTGCGACGCGGCAGGCGCAGTGTTGATCGTCGATGCGATCTTCACCGGGCTCGGACGGCTGGGCGAGATGTGGCCCGGCTCGGAAGTCGCCGACGTCCTGTGCGTCGGCAAGGCGCTCGGCGGCGGGCTTCCGCTGTCGGCTGCGCTCTTCGTCCGAGGTGACCTCGCGCAGGCGTGGGACCTCGGCCGTGAGGACGTCTACACCCATACGCACGTCGGTAATCCGCTTGCGTGTGCGGCAGGGCTCGTTGTCCTCGAGGAGGTCCCGCGGTTCCTCGACCGTGTTCACGAGCTGAGTGACCAGTTCGCGGCCGCGGGGTGGCACGGCGCCGGGCTCCTTCGCACGCGTCGACAGAATGCGGCGCACGCAGTCCGGAACGGGGTGCTCGCGATTCCGATTCCGGCACAGGACGGACGGCATGCACTCACGCAGGCGGCGCCCGCCTTCTCGATGACGGACGAGGAACTCGACGAGGCCCTTCGGCGCCTCTCGCGTCATTGACTCGCACAAAGGGGTCAGACCGGAAGCTCTGACCCTTGCTCTCTCGACCGCTGTACCGCTACGGAGGTGGAGGAGCGTCGTAAGGACCCGGGCCCGGCGGTGGGCCCGCGACATCCTCTTCGACCACGCGACGGCGCCCGTAGCCTCGGCGGTACGGGCCGCCCGCAGGGCCTGCGTCGTATGCACTGCGACGCCAACCCCAATGGCCCGGGCCCCACCGCTCCCACCAGGCGAGTGCGAGGAGCAAGCCGACGAGGCCGACGCCCATGAGGATCCAGCCCACGACGTGGACGTTGACCTGTGCATCGGAGCTCTGGTGCACCGCGAAAGCGAGCACGGCGCCGACGGCGATCAAGATCAGGCTGACGGGAAGTCCCACGTTCGTGTTATCGCCGCTGCGCGTGTAACAGAAACGTGCCGGGAATCCGTGCGTCGTGGTGCCGTGGATTGCCCGGTTGCTGCGGGTACTCCTGCAGCGCGCGAACCATCAGGCCCGCGCCCGCGACCGATGTGACGATCTGGCCGAGACGCCATCTCCGCAGCTGGAGCTCCTCCCTGAAGTAGTCCTCGCGCCAGTGCATGAGTCCGTCGACAGCGTTCGCGGCGGGGTGGTCGTCGAAGAGGAGCAGATCGCCGCCTTCTCGGAGCGCTGCTGCGACACCTGTCGCCCACCCGTCGAGGTCGTCGAGCCACTGCATGATCCAGCCCGTGTAGACGAGGTCGAAACGGCTGCGTCGAAGCTCGCGCGGCAGCGTTTGTGGGCTGCCCTCGATCCACAGGATGCGCGGCCACCGCTCGCGCGCGACGGCGAGTGCCGCAGCGGAGCTGTCGACGCCGGTGACAGTTGCGTCGAGCTCGGCGAGCTGCGCGGCCGACTCACCCGTGCCGCACTGCGGAACGAGGACGCGCTTGCCCGTGAGATCGGCGAGCGCATGACGGACCGGCGGCGGCAACCACGGCACTCCTGTCGCCGCGTCGGCACGCCGGCCGTGCAGCTGCTCCCAGGCGCGAAGGTTTTCCTCGGTCGGTTCCATCACGCGGGGAGGGCGTAGCCGCCGTCGACGACGAGCGTGTGACCGCGCACCATCTCCGCCTCCGGTGAACAGAGGAACGTCACCGCCGCGGCGACGTCTCCCGCTTCGACGAGTCGTCCGGCGGGCGTGCGCTTCTTGAAGTACGCAAGCATCCGGTCGCGGTTCGGAAAGTGGTCGAGCGCGCCCGTCTCGACCAGTCCCGCCGAGACGGCGTTGACGCGGATCCCGCGTGGAGCGAGCTCGACGGCGAGGTAGCGGACGACCGTCTCGAGCGCGGCCTTCGACACTCCGACGAGGACGTAGTTGTCGAGGACACGGGACGAGCCGAGCGACGAAACGCCGACGATCGACGAGCCCTGCCTCATGTCACTCGCGCACGCGCGCGCGAGAGACAGAAGCGCGCGGGCGTTCGCGTTCAGCGTCCAGTCCCAGTGCTTGTCCTCGGTCTCGAGCGCCGGGCGGATCACGCCGGTCGCCGCGTTGTGGACGATCGCGTCCCACGGGCCCTCGGCCGCGAACCGTTGCACGGTCTTGTCCGAGGCGACGTTGCCTCGCACGAGCACCGCCTCCGTGCCGCTCGCACTCACCTCGCCGGCCGTTTCCTCCGCCGCCTGGTCGTTCCGCATGTACCCGAGCCCGATGCGCGCCGCTCCGAGCTTCGCGAAGCGCAGCGCGATCGACTTGCCGATGCCGCGCGTCCCGCCGGTCACGAGGACGGACCGGCCGTCGAACGAGCTCATCCCCGAGGCGGAAGCGGGTCGTACGCGGGCGCCGCGCTCGGGATCTCCTTCCACCCGAGGCGAGAGCGCGGCTCCCGGCCGCCTTCCTCGGCTTTCGAGGACGCGAGGCCGAGGCGGTCGAGCAACTCCATCTTCTCCTGCGCGTAGCGCTTCACGGGATGGTCGTCCGGGAGATCCATGACGAGCTCCTCGAGCCGCGCGCGCAGCTGGTACGCGAAGTGCGGCGTCGCGGGGCCGACGAGCGCGTCGACGTCCTCTTTGGTCGGCTGGCGCATAGCGCGCAGCCTAACGCGCGAGCTACGACCCGGTCGGAGCCGAGACGTACACGTGCACCTCGAGCGGGCCGAAGGTGTCCGTGAACGTCCCGGACGAAGCCGTGACCGCGCGGGTCCCGTCGAGCGAGACGAGCCGGCGGTCGCCGAGCGCCGGCACGTCGATCGTCGCGGTCGCGCTCTCGCGGCTGCCGTTGACGGCGATCACGTAGAAGGCGCCGTTGTGCTCGCGCGCACCGACCTTGACGGAGCTGCCGGAGCCGGCGTCGGCGGTCAGGTTCGGCTCGAGCAGCGCGGGGACGAGCGACTCGATCGTCCGCTTGTCGATTGCGATCTGCGCGCCGATGTCCGCCGAGAAGTCGTAGGGGAAGTACGCGATCGCGTGCGCGCCGCCGGCGATCGCGAGCCACGTCTCCGCGTGCACGGTCGCAGGCGTCGGGTTGAGCGTCGGATCGTGGCAGTCCATCCCGCGCGCCTCGATCCACTGGAACGTCGGCTTGCCGCCCGTGAGCTGGACGAGCTCTTTCTGTGCCTCGAACACGTGGCCGAAGTCGTCGTACCGGCACCAGTTTTGCAGCGGGTAGAGGTCGAACCCGAGGACGTCGGCGTTCTGGACCAGCGCCGGATACATCCCGCGACCCTGCGGGAGCGGCGCGGCGTGGCTGTAGAAGTGGTTCGTGAGCGTCAGGAAGCGCGGCCCGCCGCCGTTCGGCGGGACGAGCTTGGCAACGGTGTCTGCGCCGATGTCGTTCGGCAGAAATGTGTCCCACTCGTCGGGCAGGAACGACCCGACTTCGCCGTCCGCGGCCGGGTCCTGTGCGTCGCCGACGACGAGCCCGTGGCCGCTGAGCGCGTCGAGCTGCTTCGTCGCGCTGCCGCAATCCTTGCCCATGAACAGGTCGATGCCGGCCGTGAGCAGCGGCGCGTACGAGCCGGGGCATGCGGCCCACACCATGAACGGGAAGTACGGCTGGTTGTCGACGAGGAACGATCCGCCTGCAACACCGCCGGTCAGCTGCGCGGGGAGCCCGGGCGTCGTGAGGAGGAACGGCGACGCCGCGGTCCGCCCGTCGGGCGCGCTGGCCTCGACCCAGAGGCGATAGGTCGCGTCGAATGCGAGGCCGTTGACGACTGCGGTGTGCTCCGTGGACGGCGTGTCGGCCGCAGACCACAGCGTCTGCGAGTCCAGGCCGTACGCGACCTGTGAGCTGACCGCCTCGCTCGTGTGCCACGCGATCGTCGCGCTGAACGGGCCGAGCGAGACCGTGTGGACGTCGCTGATCTGAATCGGAGGTGCCGCGATGGTCGTCGGGTCCGGAGCCACCGTCGGCCCGGCAGTGCCCGAGTCCTGCGAATCGCCGGCGAACACGCGTGGGTTCGCGTTGAACTGGACGACGCTCCCGCTCGACCCGCCGCTCTGCTTCGCACCCGTGATGGGCGTCGAGTGGGCCGCGACGCCTGACGTCGCAGTGGCGAGCTCCTCGCGGATCGGCGTCAGGCCGATGTGCGGATGCGCAGGCCGGTAGACACGCTCGGAAGAGCTGACGACGGAGCAGCAGCGGGCCGCGGGCGTGGACGGCGAAGCAGCCGCCGCAGCATGTGTGGCAGCCGGCGCAGCGCCTCGGTGCGCCAGCCCGAGACCGAGCACGGCGCCGATCGCGGCCGGGACCACGAGCCACAGATACGTGCGGAGCGGCACCTTGTAGAAGTCGGCTTTTCCGGGCGTCTCCCCTCCCTCGGTTGGGGGATTCCACGGTAGGTGCGGGTCCCGTGGATTCCAACCCGTCCATTGGGGCATCTTCGAAACAGATGCGAACCAACGTCGTGACTACGCCGGAGGAGTGATGTCGCTGCGCGCGCGGCTCGCCCGGAAGCCGCCCGGTTACCGCTTCACGATCGGCCGGATCCTCGCGATCTACTCCGGGCTGATGGTCGCGCTGCTCCTCGCGGCGCTGGATCAGACGATCGTCGCCACGGCGCTTCCGCGCGTCGTCTCGGACCTCGGCGGGCTCTCCCAATACTCCTGGGTCTTCACGGCGTACATGCTCGCGAGCACTGTCACCGTGCCGCTCTACGGGAAGCTCGGCGACGTCTATGGGCGCAAGCCGCTCTTTCTCTTCGCGATCGTCGTGTTCCTTGTCGGCTCGGCGCTCTGCGGCCTCGCGCAGAACATGACGCAGCTCGTGCTCTTCCGCGGCATCCAGGGGCTCGGCGCCGGAGGGCTCTTCCCGCTTGCGCTCGCGGTCGTCGGCGCGATCGTGCCGCCGCGCGACCGGGGTCGCTACCAGGGTCTCATCGGGGCAGTGTTCGCCTCCGCGTCGATCATCGGCCCGGCGCTCGGCGGTTTCATCGTCGACAACACGACCTGGCGCTGGATCTTCTACGTCAACCTGCCCGTGGGCGGGCTGGCGCTGCTCGTCATCTCGCTGACGATGCCGCGCCGCGCGCCGCAAAGGGAGCACTCCATCGACTGGGCCGGCGCCGTCCTGCTGGCGCTCGGGGCGACGGCGTTCCTTCTCGGGCTCGTCTGGGGAGGACGACAGTACCCGTGGAGCTCACCACAGGTGGTGGGGGCGCTCGCCTCCGCAGCAATCCTGTTCGCGCTGTTCGCTTTGTACGAGCGGCGCGTGCCGGAGCCGATCCTTCCCTTCGACCTGATGCGGAACCGCACCGTGGCGTCGAGCCTGATCTGCATGGCGCTGGTCGGGATGGCGATGTTCGGGACGATCTCCTACGTTCCGCTGTTCGTACAGGGCGTGGTCGGGACGTCCGCGACGTCGTCCGGCGTCGTGCTGACGCCGTTGATGCTCGGCGCCGTCACTGCGTCGTTCATCTCGGGACAGTGGGTCTCGCGCAGCGGACGCGTGCGGCCGAACGCGATCGCAGGGCCGATCGTCCTCACGACCGGCATGTTGCTGCTCTGGCAGATGGACGTACACACGTCGAACGGTGAGGCGGCGCGCAACATGGTCATCGCCGGCGTCGGGCTCGGCCTGATGATGCAGGTCTTCGTGCTCGCCGTTCAGAACGCGGTCCCACGCGTGCGCATCGGTTCGGCGACGGCGATGACGCAGTTCTCGCGTTCGATCGGCGCGACGCTCGGTGTCACGCTGATGGGGGTGATCATCAACCAGGGCTTGCCGAGCGACGTGAGCAGCGAGGGAATCACGATTCACCGGCTCCGCGGCGCGTTGCGTGTCGGCCTCGCGCATGCGATCCGTCCCGCGTTTTTCGCTGCGATGGTCGTCTCGGCCCTCGTACTGCCGATCGTTCTCGTCGGGATTCGGGACGTGCAGCTCCGCCGCGGGTTCGACGACGTCGTCGTCGGCGACGAACCGTCACCGCAGCCGGCGACCGCGGCGGCGTCGGGAAGGGGGGAGTAGAGTCTGAGCATGGGGCAGCACGACGATTTCATGCCGCTCGACGGCTGGGATCACGTCGAGCTGTGGGTCGGGAACGCGAAACAGGCCGCCTACTGGTACGAGCACGCGTTCGGATTCCGGCGGACCGCCTACGCGGGGCCCGAGACCGGCGTCCGCGACCGCGCGTCGTACGTTCTCGAGCAGGGCGACGTCCGCGTCGTCGTGTCGAGCGGCCTGCGGCGGGACTCCACGGTCGGCGAGTTCGCGTGCGCCCACGGCGACGGCCTCAAGGACATCTCGCTGCGCGTGCCCGACGCGCGCGAGGCGTATCGACAGGCGGTGCAGCGCGGTGCTCGAGGGATCTCCGAGCCGCACTGGGCCGAAGACGAGTTCGGCCGCGTCGAGCTCTCGTCGATCGCGACGTACGGCGACGTCGTCCACACGTTCGTGAACCGCTCCGGGTACGAGGGCGCTTTTCTCCCCGGCTATCGCGCGGAGCAGTCGTCGAACGGCGCCGACGGAGGCGTCGGGCTGATCGCGATCGACCACGTCGTCGGCAACGTCGAGCTCGGCCGGATGCAGTACTGGGTCGAGTTCTACGA
This sequence comes from Actinomycetota bacterium, assembly GCA_005884945.1. Lineage (GTDB taxonomy): Bacteria > Actinomycetota > Thermoleophilia > Gaiellales > Gaiellaceae > 3-1-20CM-4-69-9. The sequence goes on from VAYM01000111.1 coordinate 21,919, forward strand.
GCGCGTGTTCGGGATGACCGAGATGATCCACTTCTCCGACGAGGACATCTCGACGGAGTACTCCGCGCTCATGTCGAAGGTGATGACGGACGGCGAGGGGAAGATCAAGTTCCCGATCAACGAGCCCGCGGAGGGGAAGCGCAAGAGCCAGATCGAGGAGTACCTCGAGTTCAACCACGGTCCGGGCGTGCAGCACGTCGCGCTCACCTCCGCGAACATCGTGAAGACGGTCGAGGCGTTGCAACGCCGCGGAGTGGTCTTCCTCGCGACGCCGCACACGTACTACGAGGACGTGGCCGACCGCGTTGGCGAGATCGACGAGGACTACGCCGACCTCCAGCGCCTCGGCATCCTCGCCGATCGCGACGACGACGGCTATCTGCTGCAGATCTTCACGAAGACGGCGCAAGATCGGCCGACCTTGTTCTTCGAGGTGATCGAACGCCACGGTGCGCGTGGGTTCGGGGACGGCAACTTCAAGGCCCTCTTCGAAGCGATCGAGCGGGAGCAAGCGCTCCGCGGCAACCTCTAGCGCAGCAGCTCCTCGAGCTTCGCGCGCGTCCGGCGCGCCTCGAGCCAGAACAGGACCGACATGCAGGCGTAGCCGACGCCGAAGAACGCGAGCGCGAGGCCGGCGAACCCGAGTCTCAGCGGATCGCGTGCCGCCGCCATGGCCGCGATCGCGACGAAGAAAGCCGCGAGCCCCAGCCAGGCCGCCATGAACACGGCGACCGGACGAAGCAGCCGCATGCGGACGTCCACCCGCGTGCCGTCGACGCCCGTTCGGTACGAGCCCTCGACGAAGGGGACGAACGAGTTGCGGTAGCCGAGCACCGGCCGCAGCTCGAAGCAGTCCTGACCGACCGTGCCCGCGAACGGTCGCTGCGGCTTCCGCAGCGACAGCCGCCGTGGCGGCTCGACCTCGGCCTCCAGCCGTTCGCGGATTACGTCCGGCGCGTCGTGGGCATCGATCGCGAAGCGCTTCTCGGGCAAGAAAGGCACGTCCCTATCATCGGCCTGTGATCGTCGGACTCGACCTCATTCGGGCACCCGCGCGCCAGGCGTCCGCTCTCGACGAGACGGACCACCGGCCCTGGCCCGTGCCCAGGTCGCCGTGGGTCATGGCCCAGACCTGGGACGACCTCCTCTTCGCGCACTGGCGCGTGGACGCGGACGAGGTGCGCGGCCACGTCCCCGACGGGCTCGAGCTACAGGAGCGCGACGGCAGCGCCTGGCTCGGCGTGACCCCGTTCGTGCTCACCGATCTCCGTGCGCGCGGGACGTTTCCACTCCCCGTCGTCTCGAGCTTCCGCGAGCTGAACGTCCGGACGTACGTGACGGACGGACGGAAGCCCGGCATCTGGTTCTTCAGCCTCGATGCGTCGAGCAAGCTCGCCGTCGCCGCAGCGCGTCGCCTCTACAAGCTTCCGTACTTCCTCGCGGAGATCAGCGTCGAGCGGCACCGCGGCCGCCTTCTGTACGAATGCGTGCGTGACGAGCGGAAAGCGTTCAGCGGCGCGTACAACCCCGCGGGCGACGTGTTCGAGGCGCCTCCGGATTCGCTCGAGCACTTCCTGACGGAGCGGTACTGCCTGTACGCGGCAGAGGGCGGCACGCTCTATCGCGCCGAGATCCACCACCGGCCCTGGCCGCTCCAGACGGCCGAGGCGACGATCGACCTGAACACGATGCCGCCCGACGACATCCGGCTCGACGGCGAGCCGCTCCTCCACTACTCCGCCCGCGAGGACGTCCTGATCTGGCCGCTCGAGCGGGTCCGGTAGGCAGACCACAAGCAGCGGGCGCGTGCGGCATCTTCTCGGTTGCAACCGGGAAACGAGGAACGAGGAGACCTACATGAGACGCTGGTTCATCCTGGCCGCCCTGGTCGTGTCGGCACTGGTGCTCGCGGCCGTCGGGGCCGCCGCCGATCCCGGCAACGGGAAGGGGAAAGGGAAGGGCCACCAGTTTTCGGCCAAGGGCGGCAAGATCACGCTCCAGGTGACGACGACCGACCACGGGTGCAGCTTCCGGCCGTGGGCGACGGACAAGCTGAGCCGGACGTTCAAGGTCCGGAAAAACGCGAACGGTTCCTTCACGGTCCGCCGCGAGGACAAGGGGACGTTCGCGACGCTCGCCGGCCCGAGCCCGAGCGCCGACCCGTGTCCCGGCGTGACACGTCGGGGAAAGCACGGCACGACCCTGCTCGCCGGCATCACCGGGAAGCTGCACGGCTACCTCCAGGGCACGGTCACCGGAGGGACGTTCAACCCCAGCGGGACGTGCACGGCCGAGTGCACGAGCTCGGACTTCATCAAGGGGTTCTTCACGGCCGGGTCGACGTTTACGTGCAGCCAGGGATATGCCGGCTGCCGGTTCAGCTTCGAGTACACGGCGCAGAGGCAGCACACGCAGAAGCTCAAGTACCACCACTGGGTCGATCGCGGCACGAACGGTGTGAGCGAGATCCTGATCGGCGACATCGCGACGAGCTAGTCGCGCAAAGCCGCTGTCCGATGGGAGCCCGCTTCTTCGGCGGGCTCTCGTCGTTCTGCCCGCTCGTTAGCCTTTCGTCGTGAGCCCGCAGCGCCGAACTGCACTCGTTTCCGTCGTCGCCGCGGCGATCCTCTTGACGATCAAGCTCGTCGCCGGGCTCGCCGTGCACAGCCTCGGGCTCGTGTCCGAGGCGTTGCACTCCGGGACGGATCTCGTTGCTGCGCTCCTGACGTTCTTCGCAGTGGGAGTCGCAGTCCGGCCGGCGGACGTCGCGCACCAGTACGGCCACGGGAAGGCGGAGCATCTGTCGGCGCTCGCGGAGGCGACGATCCTCGTCGCCGCCAGCGTCCTGATCGCCTGGCGCGCGATCAACCACCTCGTCGGCGCGACGCCGTCGCAGGTGGAGGCGACGTGGTACGCGCTCGTCGTCATCGTCGTCGTCATCGCCGTGGATCTGAGCCGTACATCCATCTCCTGGCGCGCGTCGCGCCGCTACGAGAGCGCGGCGCTGCAGGCGAGCGCACTCCACTTCGGCAGCGACCTGATCGGATCGACGGCCGTCCTCGTCGGGCTCGTGCTCGTGCGAGCGGGCTACACGCGCGCCGACTCCGCTGCGGCGTTGTTCGTGGCCGTGCTCGTGCTCTTCGCCGCAGCGCGGCTGATGAAACGCAACGTGGACGTTCTCATGGACCGGGTTCCGCTCGAAGCGGAGGAGGCGGCACGCGTCGCGATCGCCGGGATCGAGCCCGCCGTCGACGTGCAGCGCCTGCGGATGCGACAGGCGGGGCCGCGCCAGTTCGCAGACGTCGTCATCACCGTCCCGCCCGGCGCGGCCGTCGGGCAGGGACACGAGGCCGCGGACCGTGTCGAAGCCGCCGTCCACGGCGCGCTGCCGGGAAGCGACGTCGTCGTTCACGTCGAGCCGCGGGAGAACGAGGCGGCCATTCGCGACCGCGCGCACGCCGCCGCGCTCGCCGTCCCGCAGGTGCGCGAGGTGCACAACGTCAGCGTGCTCGAAGTCGGAGGCCGGACCGAGGTTTCGCTGCACCTCAAGCTCCCGGGTGACGTGTCCCTCGGAGACGCGCACGAAGTCGCGAGCGCGGTCGAGCGTGCGATCGTCGAGCGCGTGCCGGAGGTCGACGCGGTGCAGACGCATCTCGAGCCGCTCGCCGAGGAGCGAGAAGGCCGCCGCGCCTACGGCGTCGACGCGGACGAGGTTGCGCGCGTCGTGCGCGACGCGACCGGCTCGCCGCCGCGCGAGCTTCGGCTGTTGCAGGGAAGCGACGGCCTGCTCGTCTACGTGACGATCGGGCTCGACGCGGGAACGACGCTCGCCGATGCGCACGCGCGCGCGAGTGAGATCGAGGAGCTGATCCGACGGGCGCGTCCGGACGTCGCCGACGTCATCGTCCACACGGAGCCGTGAGAGCGCGTCGAATTTTGGACAGGTCCTGCGCAGCCAACCCTTGGTGTCGGATCCCGATGGTTTTGCGCCCCGCGTGCCAAGGGGGAGGAGGCGTGACGAAAGCGTCGTGAAGCTGTGTATGTTCACGCCGCGGGAGCTGGCGCTCGAACGAGGCTGGCCCGGTCTCATCGAAGGCGACACCGTGGTGCAGCTCGCCGCGCAGACGCTGCAGTCCTTCTTCACCGGAGGCGGCGAGGCGCGGCGTCACGCGGAATACCCGTTCGCCGAGGTCGACCTGCGCCCGCCCGTCCTCCATCCGCCCTCCGTCCGCGACTTCTACGCGTTCGAACAGCATGTGAAGGCCGCGCGGGCGCTGCGCAACCAGGACGTGCCGCGCGAGTGGTACGAGATCCCGGTCTTCTACTTCTCGAACCCCGCCGCGATCTCCGGCCCGGAGGACGAAATCCCCTACCCCGAAGGAACGCGTGCGCTCGATTACGAGCTCGAGGTCGCGGCGATCATCGGTGCGGAGGGCCGGATCGGCGGGTTCACCGTCATGAACGACTGGTCCGCGCGCGACCTCCAGGCGGCCGAGATGAAGGTCGGCCTCGGCCCGGCGAAAGGAAAGGACTTCGCGACGAGCCTCGGGCCGCTCGTGGTGACGCCCGACGAGTTCGACGGACGAAGCGGCACCATGCTCGCGCGGGTGAACGGCGAGGAGCGGTCCCGCGGCAACCTCGCGGACATGCACCACACGTGGGAGGCGATCGTCGCGCACGCGGCGCAGAACACGAGGCTGCTGCCGGGCGATGTGCTCGGCTCGGGCACCGTCGGCACCGGCTGCATCCTCGAGCACGGCGACGCCCGCTGGTTGCAGCCGGGCGATGTCGTCGAGCTCGAGGTCGATGGGATCGGGGTCCTGCGGAACCGCGTCGCCTCGTCCCTCCGCTGCTCGCCCGGCGTGGTTGGGCGGTCACGATCTACGAGCAGTTCGAGCTCGGCCACAGGCTCGGCTCGAGCCACGGGCGCTCGCGCATCTTCCGGCTCGCCTACCCGGACGCCACCTGGGTGCGGATGGCGACCGAGTCCCTGCGCGGCTGGCGTGAGCTCGAAGAGGAGTGCGGCACCGATCTCCTCGAGCTCAACGGTCTCCTCGAGGTCGTGAGGGACGCCGGACGGAGCTCACGCGACGGCCTCCGCGATGCGGGCGCGGACTTCGAGCTGCTCGACGCGCCCGAGGCCCAGCGACGCTGGCCGATCCACGTCCCTGACGGTTGGACTGTCCTCTTCCAGCCCGAAGCCGGAATCGTGCGGGCCGACCTCGCGCAAGAGGCGTTTCTCGACTCGGCGAGGAAGCATGGAGCGGAGCTGCACGAGCACACGCGCATCGAGTCGGTCGACGACGTCGATGCCGACGTCACGATCGTGACGGCAGGCGCTTGGGTGCGACGTCTCGTTCCGACCGTCTCCGTGAGGCCGACGCGAGAAACCGTCGCGTACTTCCGCCGTGACGGCGCGCCGATCCCATCGATCGGCCAGCTCGACCCGGAGACGCGCGGGCACGCGCAGTTCTCTCTCCACGATGCACGGTACGGCCTCAAGGCGGGCGTGCACCACGCGGGACGCGAGATCGATCCCGACGAGCCCGGCGCGCCCGATGCCGAGCTGGTGGCGCGGATCGCCGAGTGGGTCGCGCGGATCCACACCGACGTCGATCCGGAGCCCGTCGAGGCGGAGACCTGCCTCTACACGAACACGAACGACGAGAGCTTCGTGTTCGAGCGCAACGGCCCGGTCGTCGTCGGGTCGCCCTGCTCCGGTCACGGGTTCAAGTTCGCCCCGCTGGTCGGAGAGAAGCTCGCCGACCTCGCCGAAGCTAAGGTGTAGCCGCATGCCGTTCTACCAGCGCCTCGGAGCCGTCCCGCGCAAGCGCCACACGCAGTTCCGCGACAACGGCCAGCTCCTGACCGAGGAGGTCATGGGCCTCGAGGGCTTCGTCGGCAACGAGTCGATCCTCTACCACCTGCAGTCGCCGTGCCGCGTGATGAAGCTCGGCCAGTTCGAGCCGATCAAGCGTGACGAGTGGGTCCCGGACGCGCACGCGCATCGCCACTTGCACACCTACGGCATCGACGCGGACGGCGACGAGGTCACCGGCCGACGCCTCCTGATGTGGAACGACGACGTCGAGATCTCGCTCTGCCGCCCGAAGGAGCAGATGGACTACTTCTTCCGAAACGGCGAGGGCGACGAGGTCGTGTTCGTGCACGAAGGATCGGGAACGCTCGAGACGACGTTCGGCGACGTTCCGTACAAGGACGGCGACTACGTCGTCATTCCGCGCGGGACGACGTATCGCTTCCTTCCCGAAGGAGAGCAGCGCTACCTCGTGTTCGAAACGCCGGGGCTGATCGAGATCCCGCGGCGGTACCGCAACCAGTACGGACAGATCCTCGAGGGCGCGCCGTACTACCACCGCGACATCCATCCGCCCACGCAGCTGAACACGCATCGCGACAAGGGCGAGTTCCCGGTGAAGGTGCGCGTGCGCGGCGGCTACCAGACGTACGTGCTCGACTACCACCCGTTCGACGTCGTGGGCTGGGACGGCTACCTCTATCCGTGGACGTTCTCGATCCACGACTTCGAGCCGATCACCGGCCGGATCCATCAACCGCCGCCGTCGCATCAGACGTTCCAGGGTCAGAACTTCGTCATCTGCTCGTTCTGTCCGCGCAAGCTGGACTTCGACCCGATGGCGATCCCGATCCCGTACCACCATTCGAACCTGCAGTCGGAGGAGATGATCTATTACGTCTCCGGCAAGTTCGGCTCCCGGCGCGGCGTCGAGGTCGGGTCGATCACGTTGCATCCGTCCGGGTTGCCGCACGGCCCGCAGCCGGGTCTCGCGGAGAAGTCGATCGGCACGCACGAGACGACGGAGCTCGCGGTGATGTGTGACACGTTCCATCCGCTGAAGCTGTCGAAGTTCGCGAAGAAGCTCGACGACGGCAAGTACGCGTACTCGTGGTACGAGAACGCGCAGGACGGCGCGGGCGCAGACGAAGCGGCCGCCGACGGCGACGCCACCGGCGCCGGCCTCACGTCGCATTTCTAGTCGGGCCTTGATCACGAGCACGGAGGTCCTAGATCTCTTCCACGCACACGACCTGAGCCGGTTCGCGTTACGATCCGTGCGAGTCTCGCCCAGTACCGAGACCGGGGAGGAAAAGGAGTAGGGCATGGACGGGCGAGATCTGACGGCGCGGCGACTACGCCGCGAGGAACTACTGAAGCTCGCGGCGGCTGCAGGCGGCGCGGTGCTCGTCGGCGGGCCGACGGCGGCGGCGCACGCCGCGCGGACGCAGCTGGAAGCGGAGTCCGGCCGGCTCCAGGTGCTCGACTGGGCCGGGTACGGCAACGACGGCGGGCAATCCATGTTCGCCCAGTACGTCAAGAAGCACCCGGGAAACAAGCCGCAGTTCACGTACATGACGAACGAGTCGGACGCGCTCGCGAAGATCCACGCGGGACTGTCTCCCGACCTCTTTCGTCCGTACGTCGGCTGGGTGAAGTACTTCGCCACGAGCGGCCTCGTGCAGCCGTGGAGCCCGAAGCTGATCCCGAACTTCAAGCACCTGAACCCGTTCATGGTCAAGGCGGGCCAGTACAACGGCAAGCAGTACGGGATCCCGGACGACTGGGGCTTCGACGCGATCCTCTACCGCAGCGACAAGGTGCACCCGAAGGCGAAGTCGTGGGGACTGCTCTTCGACGAGCGCTACAAGGGCAAGATCGCGTGGTTCGACGACCTCGAGATGATCACGATCGCCGGTCTCTACCTCCGGTTCAAGAATCCGTGGAACCAGTCGGATTCCGAGCTGAAGAAGTCGCAGGACCTGCTCAAGTCGAAGAAGCATCTCGTCCGCCTGACGTGGTCGTCGGAGACGAACCTGTGGGAGGCATTCGGGTCGGGAGAGGTCTGGATCGCCTACGCGTGGCCGAACGACTGGGTGCAGATGAAGAAGAAGAAGCTGAAGGTCGTCTACATGCACCCGAAGGAGAAGCCGATCGCCTGGGTGGGCATGTTCATGTTGCTGAAAGGCTCCCCACGCCCGCGGCTTGCGCACGCGTACGTCGACGCGTGGAGCTCCGCGAAGTCGGCGAAGTGGCTCGAGGACAACTACGGGTACGGGCATGCCAACACGGTGGCGCGGCCGTCGTCCAGCGATCTGCTGCGTGCGCTGCAGCTGACGAACCCGAAGGCGGTCACCGAGCCGAACGCTCACCTCGACCGAGACATCCCGCGGCGGGCGACGTACGCCAGGCTGTGGGAGGAAGTGAAGGCCTCCTGAGCAGCCGGTCGTAGTTCTGACTCCTCTGGCACGTCTCCGGGCGGGTCTGACGACGCCCGCGCTGCTGGGTCTTCCGTTCGCGTGGCTCGCCGTCTTCTTCGTCCTGCCGATCGCGATCGTCGCCGCGTACAGCTTCGACGTGTACTCGCTCTTCCCGGGCAAGCACGGCTTCACGCTGGAAGCGTGGCGCGCGTTCGTCCACAGCTCGGTCTACCTCTCGCTGTTCTGGAAGTCCGTGAAGATGTCGTTAATCGTCTCGGCGGTCGTCGTCGCGCTCGCCTATCCCGTCGCGTACTACCTCGCGCTGTCGGGGACGAAGCGCAAGTACGTGCTCCTGCTCGTCTTGATCGCGCCGTTCCTGACGAGCTACCTCCTCCGCGTCCTCGCATGGAAGGTCATCCTCGGCGACCAGGGCGTCCTCAACACGTTCCTGTTCTGGACCGGCCTCCGCTCGCACGATCACCCGATCTCGCAGCTGCTCTACAGCCGATTCGCGGTCATGCTCGTGCTCGCGTACGTCTGGGTGCCGTTCGTCGCGCTGCCGATCTTCGTCGCGCTCGAGAGCCTCGACCGGCGTCTGCTCGAGGCGGCGAGCGACCTCGGCGCCAGCCGCCGGCAGGCGTTCGTGCGCGTGACGCTGCCGCTGTCGATGCCCGGAGTCGTCGCCGGGTTCCTCTTCGTGTTCATCCCGACCCTGGGCGAGTTCATCACGCCCTCCCTGGTCGGCGGCACGTCCGGATACATGTACGGCAACCAGATCGTCGACCTGTTCGGCACCGGCTTCCCCGACTGGGAGACGGGCTCCGTGCTCGCGATCTTCCTGCTCGGGGTCGTCGCCGCCCTCACGCTCGTCTTCGCGCGCTTCTCGCAGATCAGGGACGTCGCAGCGAGCTGATGGACGTCGCGCTCTCGAAGACCGGCTCGCGCGTCCTGAAGGTGTTCTTCGCGCTCGTCGTCGTCTTTCTCTACGCGCCGATCGCGATCCTGATCGTGTTCTCGTTCAACAACTCCGACCTGCCGACGTTCCCGCTGAGCGGCTTCACGCTGCGCTGGTACCACCAGTTCATCGCGAACGGCGATCTGAGGAACGCGCTCGAGACGAGCGCGATCGTCGCGGCGATCTCGAGCGTCTGCGCCGTCGTGCTCGGCGTGCTCGCGTCGATCGCGCTCGTGCGCCGTCGGTTCAGGGGGAAGGCCGCCGTCTCGGCGCTGCTTCTCAGCCCGCTCGTGATTCCCTACGTCGTCTTCGGGGTCTCGCTCCTGCTCCTCTTCCACCGGCTCGGCATCCCACGGTCGATGCTCACCGTCGTCATCGGCCACATCGTGATCACGCTGCCGTACACGATCCTCGTGCTCGTCCCGCGGCTCCAGCAGATCGACGTGTCGCTCGAGGAAGCCGCGTACGACCTCGGCGCCGGGCCGATGACGACCTTCCGTGCCGTCACGTTGCCGCTGATCCTCCCAGCGGTCTTCTCCGCCCTGCTGATCGCATTCACGACGTCGTTCGACGAGTACGCCGTCGCGTCGTTCGTCGTCGGGCCGCGGACGACGTTCCCGATCTTTCTCTACTCCGCGCTTCGGTTCCCGAGCCAGCTCCCGCAGGTGATTGCGGTTGCGGTCGTAGTGATCGTGATCTCGCTCATCGTCGTCATCGCCGCCGAGGTGGGACGCCGCATCGCGGAACGGCGCCTCGGCGCGCCGGTCCTCTAACGCGCGTACAGGGAGTCGGTCTTCGCCGCCATGATGAAGTCGTTGCGGTGCAGACCGCGGATCTTGTGCGTCCACCAGCTCACGGTCACCCGGCCCCATTCGGTGAGGAGCGCGGGATGGTGACCCTCCTCCTCGGCGATCGCGCCGACGGCGTTCGTGAACGCGAGCGCCTGAGCGAAGTCGTCGAACGCGAACACGCGCCGTAAGCGCTTGACGCCGTCGATCTCGACGAGCTCCCAGTCCGGAACCTGCGGCTGGAGCTCCGCGATCTCTGCGTCCGTCACCGTCGGCGCGTCGCGCCTGCAGGCGACGCACTTCTGCGCTGTGAGCGCCGTCACGCCGGCGGCGCCGTCGACGCGCGCAACGCGAGTCGCGGGCGGAAGGAGAAGT
>VAYM01000174.1:0-6248 GCA_005884945.1 Actinomycetota bacterium
TACCGCCGGACGCGCGTGCGGGCGCCTGCATGTTCCGCAGCCACGCGTCGAACTGCGCTCGCGGCTGCGCGATCACGATCAGGAGCATGTGCGCGTGCTGGAGTCCGCAGAACTCCGCACACTCGCCCTCGTAGGTCCCCGCACGGTCGGCGTAGAGGAGAACGCGGTTCGTGCGCCCCGGGATGAGGTCGATCTTCCGGTTCAGCTCCGGCACCCACAGGCTGTGGATGACGTCCGCGGTCGTGCCCTCGACGTCCACGCGCGTGCGCGTCGGGATGTGCAGCTCGTTCGCGGTCACGGCCGCCGTCCCGGGGTAGCGAATCTCCCAGAACCACTGGTGACCCACGACGCGGACCGTCATCGCGGTCGAGCTCGGCGTCGGAGCGGCCGTCGAGCGGATGACGAAGATGTCCGACCACACGAAGAGCGCCGTCAGCAGCACGATTGGCATGCCGATGCCGAGCCCGATCACGAGCGCCGTGCCGCCCCGCTCGCCCCAGCCGAACGGCAGCGTCGGGCGGTTGCGGCGCGTCCAGCCGAGCAGGAGGAGGACCGTGACGAGCGCGAGCCCGAACGTCGCGACGCCGAGCATCACCCACCAGAGCTCGGTGATCTTGTGCTCGGCGGGGCTGTGCGGATGCAGCACGTTCTGGTTCGCTGCAAGCGCGACGACCCGGACAACGCCTCCCGACATCAACGTCCTGATTCCGCGGCGTCTCCGTCCCTACACTCGCCAACGTGAACCGAACCGTCCGCCGCCGCGTGTTTCTTGTCGCCACATTCCTGCTGCTCGCCGCGGCGTACCTGTCGCCGCTTGCGGACTGGGGTGAGCACCGCTCGTTCGCGGCCCACATGGCGCAGCACCTGCTGATCGGCGATCTCGCGGCGCTGACGCTCGTGCTCTCGGGGATCGGCCGCCTGCCGCGGGTCGTGCTCGTCGTCGCGCTTCCGATCTGGGTGGTGGATCTCGCTCTATGGCACGTGCCGGCGATCTACGAGGCGGCGCTGCATCACGTCCTGATGCACGAGGTGCAGCACGCGGCTCTGTGGGTCAGCGGGATCCTGCTCTGGTCGGCGATCCTGACCGGCGTCCTGACGATCGGCGCGCGGCTCGCCGTGCTCGTCGGGATGATGATCAGCGGGCTCGCGATCTCGAGCGTCTTTCTCTGGTGGCCGCGCGTCCTCTACTCGACGTACACGCACGCTCACCACCTCGCCGGCATGTCCGGGCTGACGGATCAGCGCGTCGGCGGCGGGTTGATGCTCCTCGAGGGCATGCTCGTGGGACTCGCCGCCGCGGGCTGGCTCATCGTGCAGCTTCTGCGGGAGGACGTTCCCGCCGCGCGAGAAGGCGCGTCGCCGTCGCTTTGAAGCTCGCGACGACGCGGCGACCGGGTCGCAGCTCCAGTCGTTCCGCGGAGGCGGCCGTGATCTCTGCCGTCAACGTCCGCAGGCGCACGCGCACTCGGTTTCCGACGTGAGCGACGGAGACGATCTCCTCGGCGAGGTGGTTCAGCGCCGAGTCGTCGATCGCGACCAGCCCGAGTGACACGTCCCACGGATAGAGAATCGCATCGACCTCGCCGACCGCCTCGTCGACGGAGTAGGCGGTGGCGCCCGCGTCCAGCCGCACCGCCGTGAGGCCGCCCGGTGCGGGCTCGGCGATGCCCGGTAGGACGTTCGCGCCCGCGAAGGTCGCGACGACCTCGTCCGCCGGCGCGCCGAGAAGCTCTGCGGCGGTGGCGAGCTGGCGCAGACGTCCGTCCGCGAGCACGCCGATGCGGTCGGCGACTGCGGCAGCGTCTTCGAAGTCGTGCGTGACGAGCAGCGTCGGCAGCCGCAGCTCGCGCAGCAGGTCGTGCAGCTCTGCGCGAACGGTGCCGCGCGTGTGCGGGTCGAGCGCGCCCATCGGCTCGTCGAGGAGGAGCACACGCGGATTGCGTGCGAGCGCACGCGCGAGCGCGACGCGCTGGCGTTCCCCGCCGGAGAGCTCGCGCGGCTTCGCCTTCGCCAGATGCGCGATGCGGAGGCGATCGAGCAGCCCGTCGGCCTTCCCTCCTCCGAACGTCACGTTGCGCTCGACCGTCAAGTGCGGGAACAGCGCGTACTCCTGGAAGACGAACCCGACGGAGCGCTGCTCCGGACGCACGTTGACGCGGTCGCCGAACCAGAGGTCGTCGCCGCAGGCGATCGTGCCGCGTGCCGGTTTGGCAAGCCCCGCGACCGCGCGCAACACCGTCGTCTTGCCCGCGCCCGACGGACCGACGAGCGCGAGGGTCTCAGCGCCGAGGTCGAGCGTCAGCTCGACGTCGAAGCTGCGGGTCGGAACGGCGATATCGAGGCGAAGCGAAGCCACGCTACGCGTCCGGGTATCGCCGTACCGACACCAGCGTCAGCGCGCGGTGAGCCCGCGCAAGCTGCGAGTTGAGAAGTCAAGCGCCGAGAACACCTTCAGTGCGATGAGGATTCCTGCGCCGACGAGGATGAAGAGCGCGCTGATCGCGAGCGCGACGTCGAAGTCTTGGTCGAACTGCGAGTAGATCGCGAGCGGCAGCGTCTGCGTGACGCCCTGCAGCGAGCCGGCGAAGATGATCGTCGCGCCGAACTCGCCGAGCCCGCGCGCAAGTGCCAGCGCTGAGGCCGCGCCGAGACCGCCGGCCGCGAGCGGGATCGCGACGCGGAAGAACACACGCCAAGAGCCGGCGCCGAGCGTGCGCGCGGCGGAGAGCAGATCGCCGTCGACGGACTCGAACGCCGCGACGGCGCCGCGGACGTAGAACGGGCTCTCCACGAAGGCGACGGCGAGCACCACCGCGGCCTGCGTGAAGCCGATACGGATTCCGAGCGCGTTCAGCTCGTCACCCAGGAGGCCGAAGCGTCCGAACGCGGCGATCAGTCCGACCCCTGCGACGGCCGGCGGAAGCACGAGCGGAAGCTCCACGAGCGTGAGGACAACGCCGCGGCCCGGGAATCGCCGGCGGCCGAGGAGGTACGCGACCGGCGTTCCGACGAGCAGGACGAGCGCGTGCGCGATCGCGCTGGTCTTGAGGCTCACGACGAGCGCGTCGCGCGTCACGCCGCTGCCGAGCGCCGAGAGCAGGTCGCCGAGCGGCACGTGCACGAAGATCGCGACGATCGGGAGCAGCAAGAACGCGAACGCGATCGCGCAGGCCGCGGCGATCACCGCCGCGAACAGCGCTCTCACTTCTTCAACGGTGCCTTCGGCAGGCCGAAGCCCGCGGCCTTCAGCAGCTTCCGCCCGCGCGTCGACAGCACCTTCTTGACGAATGAGCGACCCGCCGCCTGGTTCCCGCTGGCCTTCACGATCGCCAGCTCGTAGCGGATCGGCGGCTGCGCCCACATCGGCAGCGGAACAATCCGCACCTTCGACGCGACCGCCTTCGAGTCCGTCCCGTAGACGAAGCCGGCGTCCGCCTCGCCGAGCGCAACTTTCGCGACGATGCCCTTGACGTCGGTCTCCTCGCTGACGACGTTCTTCATCACGTCCGCCGTGATCCCGAGCGCATCCAGGATCTGCCGCGTGTACGACCCGATCGGAACGGTCTTGTCGCCGATGACGACGCGGAGACCCGGACGGCGAAGGTCGTACACCGACCTCACGTGCGCCGGGTTCGAACGCGGAACGATGACGACGAGCTTGTTCGTCGCGAAGACGACCGGCTTCGCGACAAGCCCGTTGTGGTACAGCAGCTCCGCGTACTTCGGGCTCGCGGCGGCGTAGACGTCCGCCGGCGCGCCCTGCTGGATCTGGAGCGCGAGCTGGTCCGACCCGGCGAAGCTGTAGCGCGGCGCCTTGTCGATCCGCGGGAAGACCTGCGTCAGCGACGCGGCCGCGAAGACCGTGATGCCGCCGCCCGCAGAGGTGGCCGCCGGAAACAGGAGGACCGCGACGAGCGCAGCGAGAACGGCGCGCGTCATCGCTCCACCATGATCGACGTCGACTTCACGACGGCCGTCGCGGGCACGCCGCGCTCGAGGCCGAGCTCGGCGACGGCGTCGGCGGTCACGATCGCCGTGATCTCGACCGGCTCCGTGACGGCGATCTGTACCTGTGCGAGCAGGCCCTCGACGCGCACGGACTGCACGACGCCGGGAAAACGGTTCCGCGCGCTGAGCGCCTGATGCTCACGGCCGCGGAGGCGCTCGATCTCCTTCGCGGAGACGACGCGCCGGTTGGCCGCGTCCCGACGCACGCGGATCCGTCCCTGGCGATCCCAGCGACGCAGCGTGTCGAGGCTGATGCCGAGCGCGCGGGCGGCCTCGCTCGCCGTGTACGTCGCCTGGGCCACATCGCGAGACTAGTTCATAGGCAATGCCTATGCAACGGTCAGCTGCCGAACTCCCCCACGTCGTAGCCCTTCTGCTTCAGGTCGTGGACCGCCGGCTGGGCGGCGCGTAGCTCGGCCGCGAGTTGCTTCACGTCTCGCTGGAAGCCGGCCTCGTCGTTGGCCGCCGCTGCTTTCTGGATGTCGCCGATCACGGCTGCGAGGCGGTGGAGGACGTCCGCGATCGTCTGAGTGTCCTCCCCTGCGTCGACCGGCGGCTGCAGCGCGTCCACGTCGTCCGCACCTTTCGCGATGTCGTCCTTCACGCTCCCGAGCCGATTGGCGAAGTCGTGGATGTCCTTCGCCGACGTGACGTTCGCGTTGCGGAACGCGGCCGTGAGCCGCTTCGCCTCCGCCTGCATCTCGTGCTCGTAGGCGCTCTTCGAGAGCGGTGCGCTTCCGGAGCCGCCGCCGCCGCACCCCGCGGCGGCGATGACGGCGGCAGCGATCACGAGCAGCTTCGCGCGCATCCCCGTCACGCTACCCTTCCAGCGCACCGGGGTGCCCTACGGGGCTGAGAACACACCCGTCGAACCTGATCCGGTTCGTACCGGCGAAGGGAGGAAGGTCACGACCGAAACGCCGCACTGGGGAATCGAGCCTGTCCCGAATCGGCTCCGCTTGCTCGGGCTCGTCGACACGACGCTGCTGTGGACGAACCTCGGGATCTCGCTCCTCGTCCTCGTCCTCCCCGCGTACTTCGACCTCTCCTTGAAGAAGGCTCTCCTCGCGACCGTCGTCGGTGGGCTGATCGGAAACGCGATGCTCGCGGTCGCCGGCCTGATCGGGGCGGACGGCCGCGTGCCGACGATGGTGTTGCAGCGTGCGCCGCTCGGCCGCCGCGGGTCGTACCTCGCAACCGTCCTGAATGTCGTGCAGTGCCTCGGCTGGGCGATCTTCGAGTTGATCGTCATCGCCACCGCCGCCGGATTGCTGTGCGACAAGATCTTCGGCTTCAAGGCGATCTGGCTCTGGAAGCTCGTCTTCGGCGCCACCGCCACGGTGCTCGCGTTGCTCGGGCCGATCGGATTCGTGCGCCGGTTCGTCCGCAAGTTCGCGATCTGGGCCGTCGTCGCGTCGATCGTCTATCTGACGTGGTGGATCGTCCACGGCGCGAATCTCGGCCGACTCTGGTCGCATCCTGGGACGCATCACGGCTCGTTCTGGCTCGGCGTCGACACGGTCGTCGCCGTCACGGTCTCGTGGGCTCCGCTGGTCGCCGACTACACGCGCTTTTCACGCGACCGCCGCAGTGCCTTCTTCGGCGTCGGCATCGGTTATCTGCTGCCGACCCTGTTCCAGTTCGGGTTCGGAACGATCCTCGTCCTCTCGCGCGGCGTCGATCCGAACCATCCCGAGCTCATCCTCACGGCAATCGCCGGCGGCGGCGCCGCAGCGGCGCTCGTGCTGCTCGCATTGACGGTGGACGAGACCGACGAGGCGTTCGCGAACGTCTACTCCGCCGCTGTCTCGGTGCAGAATCTGGTCCCGCGCGTGTCGTGCGTAGCTATCAGCGTTTCCTGCTCTTGCTCGGCGCGGTCTTCGTTCCGCTGCTCGGCGTGCTCGTCGCGGACTGGCTGCTCGCCGGCGCGCACTACACGGAACAGCGGATCTTCGGAGCGCCGACGGTTCGCGTGGGCTCGATCGCCGCGTGGCTCACCGGCTTCGTCGTGTACGAGTGGTTGTATCAGCCGACCGATCTCGGCTTCTGGACGCGCGCCCTGAGTCACCTGCCGACGCCTTCGTACGCGATCGGTGCTTCCGTTCCGGGCTTCGTCGTCGCTTTCTCGCTGACCGCGATGTTCGGCTGGTTAGGGTCAGCGCGTGCCGCCGCTCGCGCTCGTCGGGAACCTCTCGTACGACCTGATTGACGGCGGGCCGCCCCGCGTCGGCGGCGGACCG
>VAYM01000174.1:6317-17008 GCA_005884945.1 Actinomycetota bacterium
TCGAGCGGCTCGGGGATGCGTGGCACCCGCAAGACGTTGCGGCGGTGCCGCGAGCCGCGTGGGTCCACGTCGCGCCGCTGCTGCGCGGGGACTTCCCCGCGGAGACGCTTGCGGCTCTGGCACGCGGGCGCCGCCTGTCGTTCGACGGGCAGGGGCTGACCCGTCCACGCGAGCTCGGGCGGCTGCGGTTGAACGGCGATTACGATCCCGACCTTCTGCGTCACGTGAGCATCCTCAAGCTCGCGGAAGAGGAGGCCGAGGCCCTCGTCGGCGGCGTCGACGAGGACGCGCTCGCGGCGCTCGGTCCGCCCGAGGTCCTCGTGACCTTCGGGTCTCGCGGTTCGCTCGTGATCGCGGGCGGGAGCGCCGAGCGCGTCCATGCGCACCACGTCGACGTGAATCCCACCGGGTCCGGCGACGCGTTCTCGGCTGCGTATCTCGCCGCGCGCGCCTCCGGGCAGGCGCCTGTCGCGGCAGCCCGGCGCGCGACCGCGCTCGTCGGGCTGATGTTGAGTAGGCGAAGCGTATGAATGCGTTCGTCCGGACGACACGCGGCTGCTGGCTCGTCGACCTCGAGACGGAGGAGCTGCTCGAGGCCGCCGAGGACGACGTGTCCGCTCCGGACGTCCACGTCTCCCTCCCGCGCGTCGTCGCCGCGGCCGCGTCCGGCTCGACCGTCGTCGCCGTCGTCGACCGTCGCCCGCCGCTCGCGGTCTCGTACGACGCGGGCCGAACATGGCACGAGAGCGGCGGCGGGCTGCCGAAAGGGACGGCCATCGCGATCGACGCGGAGAACCCGGATCGGATCCTCTACGCGGCGCGCAACCGGCTGTTCCTGTCGGAGGACGGAGGCCGCTTCTGGCGCGCACTCGTGGTCGAGCTACCGGAGATCGAAGCAATCGCGTTCGCGTAGCTACAGGCGGAACTCGCCGCGCGCGACGACGACGGCGGAGCCGCCGACCTCGACGCGATCGATCCGGTCGCCCTCGCCCGACACGCGCGCATACAGCGTCGACGGCCGCCCGATCTCGACGCCCTGTGAGATCTCGATCGCGTCGCCGAACGCGATCCGGCCGTGGCGCACGAGATGCACGGCGAGCGGGCCCGCGGCTGACCCTGTCGCCGGATCCTCTGCGACACCGAACGTCGGCGCGAACATCCGCGTCTTCCACCGCGACCCCGAGCCTGCGAAGCAGTTGACCCCCGCCTCCGTGATGCGCGCGAGCGCGGGGAAGTCGGGCGCGAGCGAAGCGACCTCCTCCTCCGACGACAGCGCGACGTACACGTGCGACGGCCCGAGGTCGTACACCTCGACCGGAAGCGCCGACTCGACGCCGAGCAACGCCTGGAGCTCGTCGGCGCGCGCGAACGGCTCCCAGCGCGGCAGCGGCTGCGTCATCCAGCCGAACACGATCCGGCCGCCGTCTCGCTCGAGCGACACCGGTATCACGCCCGACCCCGTCTCGAGCCGGATCTCGTCCACCTGCAGCGGCCCGGCGAGCACGAACGCCGACCCGAGGACCGGATGTCCAGCGAACGGAAGCTCGCTCGTGGGCGTGAAGATCCGAATCCGCGCGTGCCCGCCCTCGGACGGCGGCACGACGAACACCGTTTCGGAGAACTTCAGCTCGCGCGCGAGCGCCCGCATCGTCTCGTCGTCGACACCGCGGCCGTCGGTGAACACGGCGAGCTGGTTTCCGGTCAGCGGCCGGTCGGTGAAGACATCTGCAACGACGTAGCGAAGCGTTGGCACGCGGCGACTCTAGTACGCTGCCCGCTGATGCGGCTCGTGCTCGTCCGCCACGCCGAAGCCGCGCCGGGCACCCCCGACGAGCTGCGAACGCTGACGACGGAGGGACGCGAGCAGGCACGACGGCTCGGCGAGCAACTTCGCGCCGACGGGATCCAGCCGGACGCCGTGCTCACGAGCCCGCTCCTCCGCGCACGCGAGACCGGCGACGCGCTCGGGTTCGGCACGGCCCAGGCCCGCGATGCGCTCGCGCCGGGAGCGACCGAAGACGATGTTCGCGGCGCGATCACGGGACGAGGCGAGACCGTTGTCGTCGTCGGCCATCAGCCGGACTGCGGCCGCATCGCCGCCGCGTTGGGCGACGGCACCGAGCCGGCGTTCCCGCCCGCAGGTGTCTTCGTGCTCGACCTCCCGTCGTGACGCCGGCCGCGATCGTCGTCCGCGATCTCCGCAAGTCCTACGGCACGCACGAAGCGGTGCGCGGCGTCAGCTTCGAGATCGCGGCGGGCGAGGTGTTCGGCCTCCTCGGACCGAACGGTGCGGGGAAGACGACGACCGTCGAGATCCTCGAGGGCTACCGCCGCCGCGACGGAGGCGACGTGTCCGTCCTCGGTCACGATCCCGCGCGCAGCAACCCGCAGTTCCGCGAGCGCATCGGCGTCGTCCTCCAGCAGTCGCAGCTCTTCGCGAACCTGACCGTCCGCGAGATCCACCTGATGTTCGCCGGGTACTACGAGCGCCCGCGCGCGGTCGACGAGGTGATCGAGCTCGTCGGGCTCAGGGAGAAACGTGACGCGCGCGTCAAGACGTTGTCCGGTGGACAGAAGCGGCGGCTCGACCTCGGCGTCGCCCTCGTCGGCGACCCGGATCTCGTGTTCCTCGACGAGCCGACGACGGGCTTCGACCCGGCGGCACGACGCGCGGCCTGGGAGATGATCCGCGCGCTGCGCTCGCTCGGGAAGACGATCCTCCTGACGACGCATTACCTCGACGAGGCGGAGCAGCTCGCCGACCGCGTCGCCGTCCTCCGCGAGGGACGGATCGTGCGGGAAGGAACACCCGCAGACCTCACCGGCGGAACGGAGGAGACGGAGATCCGTTATCGACGAGATGGGCGCGAGGTCCTCCTCCGCACAGGGGAGCCGACCCGCGTGCTGAACGAGCTGACGACACAGGCGCTCGCCGAGGGGCGCGAGCTCGAAGGGCTGACCGTGCGTCGGCCGACGCTCGAAGACGTGTACCTGTTGCTCACCGCGGAGGAGGACGACGCATGAGGCTCTTTCTCCACCAGTTGCGGTACGAGCAGCTGCTGTTCTGGCGCAGCCGCGAAGCCGCGTTCTTCGTGTTCGCGTTCCCGCTCCTGCTGTTCGTGCTCCTCTCCAGCGTGTACACCGGCACGTACCTCGGCAAGCCGGCGGCGTGGGCAGTGCTCGCGGGCATCCTCGGCTACGGCGCCGCGAACACCGGCTTCGCCGGACTCGCGCTCCTCCTCGTCGGCCGCCGCGAGATGGGGTTCCTCAAGCGCGTCCGCTCGACTCCGATTCCGGCGCACGTCTACCTGAGTGCAGTCCTGGTCTCGATGCTGCTCATCTTCGTGTTCCAGGCGGTGGCCGTGCTCGTGCTCGGGAAGCTCTTGAAGAGCACCCCCTTCCCGCACCAGGCGCTGTCGATGCTGCTGGTGATCCTCCTAGGTGCAGCAGCGTTCGCCGCGATCGGCCTCGGCTTCACCTCGCTGATCCGCTCCGCGGAGGGGTCGTCGGCGGCGGTGAACTTCGTCCTGCTGCCGATGGCGTTCCTCTCCGGCGGATTCGGTCCGACGACGCACTACGGCCGCGTGCTGCGCACGATCGGAGACGTCCTGCCGCTCAAATACTTCGTCCAGCTCGTCTACGCGATCTACCTGCACAACCACGAGATCTGGTCGAAACCGGGGTCGATCGCCGTCGTAGCGGCCTGGGGAGTTGCCGGAGCCCTCGTGGCAATCCGCCGTTTCCGCTGGGAGCCCGTCGAGGGTTAGATCCTGGCCGAGCGGTAATACGACTTTCAATGCAGGTCGAGAACGCCATCGCGTTCGTGGCCGAGCAGGAGCCGTCCGGCCTCGACATTCGCGTCAACTTCGGCATCTTCGCCGGGCGCGACGCGACCACTGCCGAGCTCGAGGACCTCGGCAAGCTGCTCGTTCCCGAGGCCGGCGAGGTGTCGATCGTCGGCGAGGAGCGACACGAGATGAGCGACTCGGCCGAGGTGATGCTCCACCAGGTGCGCGTCGCGATCCCGCCGGAGCGGATCCCGGACGACAACATCGAGCGAAGCGACTTGTGCGAGCGGCTCGTGACGCTGGCGGAGATCTGGGCCCGCCAGTGCATCCACCAGCGGCACGCGGACGTCACCGAGCTCTAGGCGAGTTCCGATCTAACTTCGGCGTCGCGCGACTCCAAGACACTGCGTTGGTCGGAGCCGCGGGCGAAGCCCGCGTCTCCTTTATGTGGGCGTCGCCAAGTCGCGCCCTTGGCGGCTCTCAGCGCCAGGCCCGCAACACGCGACGGACGCGTCGCCTTCCCGATCACATCCGCGAGCGCATCCACGAAATCGTCGATGTCCGCTTCCGTCAGGACGAGCGGCGGGATCGCCTTCAGCACGGGTAGGTCGTAGCCGGCGACCTGCGTGAGGATCCGGTGCTTCGTGAACAGCGGCACGACGACGAGCTGCGCGAACAGCCCCGTCCGCACTCGCTCCATCACGCGCCACGCGAGGCTGCCGTTCTGCGGTTCCGCGAACTCCATCGCCCACAACAGGCCGAGCCCGCGCACGTCGCGCACGACGTCGAACTGCTCGAGGAACGGACGCGTCCGCTCGAGCAGGTGATCGCCCAACCGCGCCGAGCGCTCGACGAGCTGCGCGTCGTCGAGCTCGTGCAACGTCGCGAGGCCCGCGGCCATCGCAAGGTCGTTGGGCGCGAACGTCGAGCCGTGGCTCACGGAATGCTCGAGGGAATCGAATACGGCGTCGTACACGCGCTCCGACATGAGCAGCGCGCCGACCGGGACGTAACCGCCGGAAAGGGACTTCGCCACCGTGACGAGGTCGGGCTCGAGACCCCAATGGTCGAATGCGAACAGCCTGCCGGTGCGGCCGAATCCGGTCTGCACCTCGTCGACGGCGAACAGCGTGCCGTAGCGGCGACACAGTTCTTGCGCTCGCACGAGGAATCCTTCGGGCGGGAGGTAGACGCCGTGTCCCTGCACGGGCTCGACGAGGAAGAGCGCGACGTCCTCACGCCGCAGCTCCTGCTCGAGCGCGTCGACGTCTCCCCACGGGACGTGCGCGAACTCCGGCAGGAGCGGGCCGAATCGCTCCGTGAAGTGGGCGTCACCGCTCGCGGAGAGCGACCCGAGCGTCAGGCCGTGGAAACCGCGTTCCGCCGAGACGACGCGAGGACGGCCGGTCGCGGCACGCCCGAGCTTCAGCGCGGCCTCGACGGCCTCCGTCCCCGAGCTCGTGAACAGCACGCGTGCAAGCCGGGGCGGGGTCCGGCGCAGCAGCTCCTCCCCCAACAGCCCCGGTAGGAGCGACACGCCGAGCTGCACCGAGCCGGGCGTCTCGAGCTCGAGCGTCTCGACGAGGGCAGCGCGGACGCGCGGGTTGTTCCGTCCCGTATTGAACATCCCGAAGCCGCCGAGTAGGTCGAGGTAGCGGTTGCCGTCGCGGTCGTAGAGGTACTGCCCCTCCGCACGCGCCCACACGCGGTCGAACCCGATCGTGCGCAGCACGCGCACGAACTGCGGGTTGATCGTCCGTGCGTAGAGCTCGTAGTCCTCGCCGGCACGCGACTCGAGGAGCTCGCGGATCACGCCCGTGAGCCTAACGACCGGACAAAAGAAAGAGCCCCGCCGAGGCGGGGCTCTTCAACGAGCGGCTGGACGTGCCGCCTATTTGCCGTGGCCGTGGCCGCTGCCACCACCGTGGCCGTGGCCGCCACCGCCGTGACTCGAATTGCCGTGGTGGCTCGAGCTGCCGTGCTTCGAGCTGCCGTGGCTCGAGTTCCCATGCGTCGAGCTGCTGTGACCGGAGTTGCCGTGCGAGGAGTTGCCGTGCGAGGAGTTGCCGTGCGTCTTCGGAGTCGACGCCGACGTCGTGGTCGTCTGAGTCGTCTGACCCGCGGTCGTCTGCGACTGCGCGCACGCGCCCATCTTGTCGCCGTGTGCCATGTGCGCCGGAACGGCCGGCGCGGCGATCGTGATCGTGACGAAGTGGTTCGGGTTCCCGGTCCGGTGACAGAGGGTCACCTTCTGCTGGCCGTTCCCTTCGCCCGTCGTCGTCAGGCCGGGGGTCGAACCGGTGGTCGTGTTGCCGCCGGTCGTCGTGTTCGCTCCACCCGTCGTCGTCTGCGACGTCGAAGAGCCTTGCTCGTCGCGATCGCCCTGGTCGTTCTCGTCACCCTGGGCGTTGTCGTCGCCCTGCTCGTTCGACGTCGTCGTGGTGACGGTCCCTGTTGTCGACGACTGCGTCGACGAGTCCGTCGCGGATGCGGCGGTCGGGGAGGAGCCCGCCGTGACCGCAGCGAGACCGACGCCTGCTCCGCCGGCCGCGATCAGCCCGCCCGCGAGGGCGAGAAGCGCGGCGCGGCGACTGAAACGTGCCATCAATCGTTTTCTCATGGAGTCCCTTCGGTGCGGGGGCTTGCGGCTGTCCATGAGGAGTCGTCAGGCCGGCGTGAAACTTGCGTCCTGCACTCCCTCGACCGGGGTACGCCGGGTCAGGGAAACCGTGGCGCCCAGGCGCCCGAAAGCAGGCCGGCCGCAACCAGCAGCCCGGCCGCGCCGGCGAGGAAGGCATAGGTGACCTCGGTCTTCTGAGGCTTGCGGCCGAGCTTCGAGCCGAGCTTCGCGTATGCCCGGTCGAGCGTCTTGCTCGAGCGCGCCTCGACGAACTGACCGCCCGTCGCCCGCGCGATCGCGCGAAGCGTGTCGGGATCCGGGGGCACGCGCCGCGGGCCGCCGAAGCCCCCTCCGAAGCCGTTGCCGAAGCCGCCGCCGAAATCGAGGGTGCCGTTCGGCGTTCCGAGCGCCACCGTGTAGACGGGGATGCCGGCCGCCTTGGCGCGCTGCGCACCTTCGAGCGGGAGAAGATCCCCGCGCGTCTGCGCCCCGTCCGAGAGAAACAGGATCGAGACGAGACCGTGTGCCGCCTTCGACGGCAGCTCGAGCGCGGCGAGATTGTTTCCGGAGACCGCCTCCTGCCCGAGCTGCACGGCCGCCGCCACCGCGTCGCCGATCGCCGTGCCTCCGAACCCGCCGTAGGACGCGATGTCGATCAGTCCGTCCCGCACGAGCTCGTGGTCGCGAGTCGGAGGCGTGACGACGCTTGGGATTCCGGCGAACGCGATCAGGCCGACCCGCAGCCGTTTCGGCGCGTGGTCGAGGAACGTGCGCACGGCCGCTTCCGCGGCCAGCAGCCGCGTCGGCTTCACGTCCTTCGCGTCCATGGAGCGCGAGACGTCGATGACGAGGATCACGGTCGCGCGCTCCTGTGGCACAAGCGTTGTCGCCTGCGGCCGCGCAACCGCGAAACAGAGCGCGGCGAGCGCTGCGAGGAAGAGCGCGAACGGCGCGTGGCGGCGGATCGTTCCGCCCCGGGCCACACTCGCGAGGACTTCGAGGTTCGTATAGCGGATCGCGTACTTCATCCGTCGCCGCTCGGCGATCCGGTACGCGAGAAACGCCGCCGGGATCAGGAACAGAGTCAGGAGCAGCAGCGGGTGTCCGAACGTCACGATCCTCCCGCACAGACCGCGCCGACCTGGACGATCGCCCGCACGCCGCGAATCGCGCTGCCCGTGCGGGCGCTGACGACGACGCGCCCGCGGCTGACCGAGCGCGTCGCGACGACGCTGCCGACGAGATCCGCGGCCGGCGCACCGGCCGTGTAGAAGCCGACCGCGTGCCAGCCGCGCACGAGCCGCTCGCTGCCCGCGCATGCCCGCACCGCCCTCTGCGTCGCGTTCGCACGGAGGCGAAGCGTCCGGATGCGCCGAATCGTCGGCTCTCCCGGCGGGAACGCGGCGGAAACTCTGTACGGAACAGGCCCGCCTCCACCACCCGAGGTCGGAATACAGCCGAACGGGACTGCCGATCTTGGCAAAGAACGACACGTCGATCGCGCGGTCGCTCAGCTCGGCGTCGAGGCCGCCGACGATGAATCCGCGCGGACACGAGAGCTGGAACTCGACGCTGCTGCGCGCCGAGCCTCGCGCCGCGGGAACTACGACCCACGGGCCCGCAACACGCACGCAGACCTGGAGACCCTTGCACTCGTTCGTCGCGCGCGCCGGGCCGGCGCTTGCGGCGACGCAGGCAAGAGCCGTGGCGACGACGACGACGCAACGTCTCACGGGACCCTCCGGAACCACAGCGCGGAGAGGGCGCCTCCGACGAGCAGCAGGGCCGCCGATCCGCCCGCGAACACGTCCGTCACCTCGCGCGACTGCTTGTGGTGGCCGAGCCGTGACGCCAGTCGTGTGTAGACGTCGCGCACCCGGGAGTCGTCGGGCGCGGCGAAAAGCTGCCCGCCGCTCGTCTGCGCGACCTGCCGAAGGATGTCAGCGCGCGGCGGAACGCGGATCTGCTCCTTGAAGCCGCCGGTGAGCGTCACCTCGACGACGCCGTTTTGCGTCCCGAGCACGACCGCGTACACGGGAACGTGGTGCGTGCGCGCGAACGCGGCCGCTGCCTGCGGCGTCGTCCTGCCGCTCATCTGCGCCCCGTCGGAGATGACGAGCAGGCTCGCGGGCGGGACGGTCCCGTCACCTGCGCGCTGGCGGCGCCCGACCTGCACCGCGAGCTTGACGGCGTCGCCGAGCGCCGTTCCCTCGCCCGAGCGGATCGAGTCGAGCGCACGCGCCGCGAGCTCGCGGTCCTGCGTCGGCGGCAGGATCACGTACGGCCGCGCGGAGAACGAGATGAGGCCGACGCGGAACTTCTTCGGCACCTTCGCGATGAATGCCTTCGCAGCCTCGCGCGCGGCCGCGAGCCGCGACGGCTCGACGTCGGTCGCGCGCATCGAGAGCGACGAGTCGATCGCGATCATCACCGTCGCCTCCTCACGCGGAACGCTCACCGTCGCGTGCGGACGTGCGACGCCGACGATCATCGCCGTCAGCGCGACGAACAGGAGCGCGAGCGGGAGATGGCGGCGCCAGCGAGGCCGCGCCGCCACGAGGTTCGGCAGGAGCGACGGGTTCGTGAAGGACGCGGCAGAGGCTCGGCGTCGCCGGTCGTGCTGGACGTAGAGCGCGACGAGCAGCGGCACGACGACGAGCGCGACGAGCACCCACGGAGACTGGAACGTCACCGCCGCCTCCGCCGCAGGAACACGGCGAGCGAACGCAACCAGTCGCCGGACGTCGTGAGGACGACGTGTCGCGCGCCGACGGATGCGAACACGTGCGCCACCTCTGCGCGCTCGGCCGCAGCCGCGGCGGCGAACCGCGCGCGCAGCCGCTCGCTGCGCGTGTCGACACGCAATTGCCGTCCGGTCTCCGGATCGACCAGCCAGAGCGTGCCGGCGTTCGGCAGTTCCTGCTCGCGCGGGTCACGGATCTCGACCGCGACGACGTCGTGGCGACCGGCGAGCCGGAGCAACGGGCCGCGCCAGTCACGCGGGCCGCGGAAGTCGGAGACGACGACGACGATCGACCGCTGCTGCGCAAGCGCACCTGTGCGGAGGAGCGCTTCGCCGAGCGAGGTCGCGCCGGTGCCGCCGTCGGCCTCCTCGCGCAAAGCGGCGAGCATCCCGAGCAGTCCGACCCGCCCGGCCTTCGGGGGCAGCATCCGCGGCTGCGCATCCCCGAACGTGACGACGCCGAGCCTGTTCCCGCGCCGGGTCGCGACGTGCCCGATCGCAATCGCCACGCCTTCGGCGACGTCTGCCTTTCGCCGGTCCGCGGTGCCGAACTCCATGGACGGCGAAGTGTCGAGCACCAGCCAGGTCACCAGCACACGTTCGGCGAGCTGCACACGAACGTGCGCTTCGCCGGTGCGCGCGGTCACGTTCCAGTCGATGCGGCGCACGTCGTCGCCGGGAACGTACGGACGGACCTGCGCGAGCTCGGTCCCGTCGCCGAGCAGTACCGAGCGGTAGTCGCCTGCGAGCAGGCCCTGCATCCGCTGCGAGATCGTCACGTCGAGCGCGCGCAGCAGCGCATCGGGAAGCGGGCCGGGACCCGGGCGCTCCGGAGTCGGAGCGGCGTGCAGGAGTCGAGTCACGCTGCCGTCGTACGCGCCAGGTCGATCTTCGGTTGCGGCACGGCCGCGATCACCCGGTCGAGGATCGTGTCGGCGCTCACCTCCTCTGCGAGCGCCTGATAGGTGAGGACGAGGCGGTGACGGAGCGCGTCCTTCGCCAGCTCGTGGAGATCCTCGGCGAGGACGTAGTCGCGGCCGCGAACGAGCGCGAGGGCGCGCGCCGACTGGACGAGGCTGATCGGCCCGCGCGGGCTCGCGCCGAATGCGATGAAGTCCTTGAGCTCGGGAAGGCCGTTCGCCGCCGGATCTCGTGTCGCCGTCGCCAGCGCAACGGCGTAGCTCACGAGCGCGGGATCCACGTAGACGTCGAACACGGTGCGCTGCAGCGCCTGCAGGTCCTCCAGCGACAGCGCCTGCCGAAGCTCGGGGGCCTCGACGAGCTGGCGCTGCACGATCGTCAGCTCCTCGTCGTGCTCGGGGTATCCGATCAGCACCTTGAGCATGAAGCGGTCGACCTGCGCCTCGGGGAGCGGGTACGTTCCCTCCGACTCGATCGGGTTCTGCGTCGCCATCACGAGGAACGGATCCGGCACCGGGTACGTCGTGTGACCGATCGTCACCTGTCGCTCCTGCATCACCTCCAGCAGCGCGGATTGCACCTTCGCGGGAGCGCGGTTGATCTCGTCCGCGAGCAGGAA
>VAYM01000175.1 GCA_005884945.1 Actinomycetota bacterium
GGGTCAGTCGTCGCGCTCTTCTGGGGCCACGACCTGCTGCACGCGTACTTCTCGACGCTGCACTAAAGAGGGTCAGACCGGAAGGTCTGACCCTTAACGGGGCCGAAGACCGGCCACGCTGTCAGAAGAACACCGGCGCCAACCAATCCGAGCGCCTCCGCCTCGAGCCAGTACCAGCCGTAGGCGAGCGGGTCGAGCGCGATCCGCGCGACGACCACCACGAGCGGCGCGAGCCACACCGCGTGCACGCTGCGACGAAAGCGCAGCGCGACCGCGGCGCCCAGACCGCACGCGACGGCCGCCTGCAGCAGCCGCAGCGGCCAGCCGAAATGCGTGCCAACTGGTACCACGACGCTGACGAGCGTTCCTTCCGCGACGCGCCACCGGTAGTCGAACATCCGGAAGTCGCCGAAGAGCGCGAACGGCGCGAGCTGCAAGAGGACGACGCCGGCCTCGACGGCCCAACCTTTCAGGGCGTCGCGCAGCCGCGGCGCAAGCAGCAGAACCGCCGCGCCGAGCACGCCCCACAGCTCCAGGCCCGCGCTCACGCCGACGAGGAGGCCGGCGCGAACGACGCGGCCGCGGCGAGCGTCGATCGCCGCGAGCACCCAGAGCAACGGGGTGACCGCCTCGGCGGGGTGGCCGTCGACGAACGCACCGTGAGTGAGTCCGAGCGCGACCGAAGCGATCCCGAGCGCGACGCGCCATCGCGCCGACACGCCGAGCCGGCCGAGCACGAGGAGCAGCAATGCGGCCACTCCGATCTCCACGACGAACGCGAGCACCGGCGTGCTCCGCGCCGCACCCGTCAGGAGGAGCTGCAGCGGGCCCGACTGCAGCGTCGGATCCGAGAACGTGTCGGTCCAGCGCGCGGAGAGCATCCGCTCGCCCTGGTGGACGAAGTAGAGGAGGTCGCCGGCGTCGGAGCGGCGGTCGAGCGCGGCGACCGTACCGGCGAGGGCCAGTACGGGCAGCCAGACCCGGGCGAGCGGCGAGCGGAGGGCGTCCCTCACAGTGGGCGATATCGGCGCCGAAAGGGGGATGGTTGAGGCGGATCGCATCAAGTGGCGCGAGCGCCGTGCCGATACCTCGAACGAGGGATAGATGGACACGGAACGTCCACCGCAACTGCGTACCTCCGGCCCGCCGCCGGAGGCTGCGGCGCCGCCCGGTGGAGCGCGCCTCGGCGGCACGCCGCCGCCGATCAACGCGCTCGCCGAGCTCGTCGCAGACCTGATCGCGGCCACCGGGCTCGTCCCGGCGGACAAGCTGGCGCTGGTCCGGGGCGCCGCCGGCCAGGGCTCGCTCGCGCAGGCCCTCGTCGAGCAGGACGTCGCCTCGGGCGAAGGGATTGCCCGAACGCTCGCCGCTCGCTACCACATGCCGCTCGTCGACCTGGCCCTCATGGGCGTGGCCGAAGAGGCGAAAAAGGAGATTCCGCTCCACGTCCTCGAGCGGCTCGTCGCGATTCCGTACGCGTTGAAGGACTCCGTCCTCAGCATCGCCGTCGCCGACCCGGGGAACATCCAGGCGATCGACGAGCTGCGCATTGCGACCCGCTACCAGGTCGAGCTCGGGGTCGCGTCCAAAGAGGACATCCTCACCGAGATCCGCCGCCTGCAGCGCGCATCGGAAGCCTTCGGCGCGCGCGCGGCGGTCGAGGAGGAGCTCGCGATCGAGGCCGAGGAGGAGAGCGACGACCTCGAGGTCGACGACGGCATCTCGGACGCGCCGCTCGTCCGCCTCGTGAACTCGGTGATCTTCCAGGCGGCCGAGGACGGCGCGTCCGACGTCCACTTCGAGCCGCAGGAGGACTCGCTGCTCGTGCGCTTCCGCGTCGACGGCGTGCTGCAGGAGGTCCAGAGGATTCCGAAGCGGATGATGGCCGGCGTTACCACTCGTCTGAAGGTGCTCGCGAAGCTCGACATCGCCGAGCGCCGGAAGCCGCAGGACGGCCGCATCTCGCTGAACGCCGCCGCCGCCGGCCGAACGCTGGACATCCGCGTCGCAACCCTGCCCACTGTCGAGGGCGAGTCGATCGTCATGCGTCTGCTCGACAAGTCGAAGCGCGCGCCGACGCTGACCGAGCTCGGCCTCGCGGAGGAGATGCGCTCGAAGCTCGCAGAGATCATCCGCCGGCCGACCGGCGCGCTGCTCGTCACGGGACCGACCGGCTCCGGTAAGTCGACGACGCTGTACGCCGCGCTGACCGACATCAACCGTCCGCAAATCAACATCATCACCGTCGAGGATCCGGTCGAATACCGCCTCGGGGGCGTCAACCAGGTGCAGATCAACACCAAGGCCGGGTTGACGTTCGCGACGGCGCTCCGCTCGATCCTGCGCTCCGATCCCGACGTCGTCATGGTCGGGGAGATTCGAGACGGCGAGACCGCGAAGATCGCGATCGAGGCCGCGCTCACGGGCCACCTCGTCCTCTCGACGCTGCACACGAACGACGCGCCCCAGGCGCTGACGCGACTGAACGAGATGGGCGTCGAGCCGTTCCTCACGGGCGCGGCTGTGTCGGCCGTCCTCGCGCAGCGGCTCGCGCGCAAGCTGTGCACGCACTGCTGTGAGCTCTACACGCCGTCCGTCGACGAGCTCCTGAACGCGCGCGTGACCCCGGAGGTCGCGGCAGCCGCGGACGGGATGGCGTTCTACCGCAAGCGCGGCTGCCCACGGTGCGGGCAGACGGGCTACAAGGGCCGGATCGGCATCTACCAGCTGCTCGAGATGAGCGAGACGGTGGAGAGCCTTGCGGTGACGAAGGCGTCGCGCGAGGACATCGAGCGTGCGGCGATTGCCGAGGGCATGCGGACGCTCTGGGACGACGGCCTGGCGAAGGTGGCGTCGGGGCTGACGTCGATCGAAGAGCTGGCGCGGGTTTCCATTTAAGCGCCCGTCGCGCGCGCCGCTTCGCGGCGCGGGCGGCCGGCTCTTTCCTGCGCACTCCGCGCCGGCGCAGAGCGCCGCCGCTACGCCGCGCGACTCCTCGCCCTGCGGGCTTCGTCGCGTGGACACCCACCAAGGGTCAGACCGTCGGGTCTGACCTCTTTTTGGGGACCTAGGTGTCCCGTATCCAAAGCACGGGAGGCCCCGTTTTGAAAACGTGAGCATGCGGCGCCGCCCGATACGCTGCGCATGCGTCCTCGGCGCGATCGCCCTCCTGACAGTGAGCGGCGCCTCCGCCGAGCGCAACCGGAAGAACGGCGCAGACTGCATGTGGGGCGCGTCGTCCGTGATCGCGACGACGGTCAATGGGCAGCTCGTCGAGAGCCAGCCGCAGACGACGGGCTGTATTCCGCCCTAAGCGCTCGCACGGTTTCCGCGCGTCCGTTTTGGGCGTTGCGGCTAGGAGGATCCGGCGCTCACGAGGCGGGACGAAGTCCGACACTGAGCCACCTTTCCGGTCGATCGCGCTCCAACCCTGCTGTCACAGGACCAGTGCTCGCGCCTAGTACCTTGCCACGCGACTCCCGTACAACCAAGTCGTCGGGATTGACCAGTGGAACTGGTCGACCCGGAACGGTCGCGACGAGAGTCTCACCGTGAGCTCTACGTATCTGCCTTCCCGGACGCCTTGAACGCGAGACCACGCTAGAGCGTGATGCGTTTGATCGTGGCCGGATATCCAGTACTTCGCTCCGGGACGAGAACGCCGATCACAAAATGAGTTTGGTAGTTGACGTCTTCGATCTTCGTTGCGGCGGTTTTTCGGAACGAAGGTTGTCCAGCCTCCCGGGTCGGTGACCCGACCTATGATGTCGACGAATGTTTTCCCGAAGTTGCGGTCAGCGCCAACGGTCGGCTGCGATGACCCGCGCGAGATCGTCGTAAACGAGAGCAATTTTGCGCTCGTATCGCCTGCGGAGCCAGCCGCTAAGGCAGCGACCATGATCGCTCGCAGACATTGAGGCGCGCATAGGCACAGAGAAGTTCTCCAACATCACGTTGGCCGCGGATGCGGGCTTTGCCCGCGTCCGCCGCTGCGGCTTGTCGTGAGTTCGCCCGGCGTGAAATCGTCATGGCCGGCGCAGCCGGCCGGATTTCACGACGCGTGAACGTCGCAGCCGAGGACCATTAGCGCCTCGACCGCTTCGGTGACGAACGCCGTCGCCTGCTGCGCGTCCGCGAAGGTGTACGGCCCGGGTCGGGACGGGGCTGCATTCCGCGCGCCGGCCGGATACACCTCCGCCTCGACGACGCACGCGTCGCCGTAGTCAACGGCTCGCAACACGGCCACGGAGCGACCGTCCTTCCGCGCGTGGCGGACGAAGAGCTCGCGCTCCTGTCCCGCTGCGCTCACCCGCTCGTGACCGAGGTCAGCCCCACCGCAGCGTTGTGTGCCGCTTGCGCGACCGTCTCCTTGTCGACGAAGCCGTCGAACCGGAAGGTGATCTTCGCGGGGCGCGTGTAGATGAAGAGACCCGGGTCGGGGAGTGTCTGCCCGAACTGATCCGTCAGCGCGCCGACGTCCGCCTGGCTCAACACGTTGAGCGGGACGAACGGGACGCCTCCGAGCGCGGCGCCGGCCTTCGCCTCTGCGAATGCAATCGCGTCCACTTCCGACGTGGGATTCGAGAATTCGACGACGACGACGCGCGACTGGCCGAGCGCGTGCGCGATCTTCGCGGGGAGCCCGGCCGCGAGGGCGGCGCTCTCCGCAGCCGGCCGTGCCGGGACCGTGTGCACGACAGGCGCCGGCTTCGTCGGCGTCGAGGCCTTCCCGGGCGTCGTCGGCTTCGCGGCCGGCTTCGCAGGCGTCGCGCTCTTGGCGCCGGACCCGAACGGATGGTGCTTGATCGCGACGTGCGCGGGCGCGGCCGAGCCGCTCCCGTGGCCCATCAACATGAAGCCCACGCCGAGGGCGAGCGCCGCAAGGAGGCCGACGATCGCCGCGATGCGGACAGGCGGAGAGACGGTCATGGACACGAGACTGGTATCGGCACCCCAAACGAGGGACTGAAGCGCGAAGGGCGCGGTATCCCGCGCCCTTCGATCGGCAGCGTTACTCCGTTCGTTACGGACAGGCTCCGGTCACGATGTCTGCGCCAGGGCCCGCCTTGTTCCACACCGCGGGGCCGACCGTGCTCTGGACGCAGTAGGTCAGCGAGTCCGCGCTCTTGATGAGCAGCTTGCTCGGGACGATTGCGGAGTCGTACGTCTGCAGTGCCGACACGGTCATGCCTGCGTAGCCGGCCGAGTTGCCCGTGCCCGTGTTGTCGGCGTTGTACGCCTCAACCGCGGGAATGGCTGCGCGCACGTTGGCCTTGGCCGCCGACTGGTTCGCGCGATCCTTGAACGAGAGGTACGACGGGATCGCGATCGCCAGCAGGATGCCGAGGATGATGATGACAACGAGGAGCTCGATGAGGGTGAAGCCGCTTTCCTCACCAGCCAGTCGCTTCGTCAACTTGTCACGCATTTGCTCTTGCTCCTTCCGGACGAAATGAGGCCGGGGCGTGGGCTCTGCGGAGATCCCCCGCCCCGGCCGGTTACAGCTCAGGCTCAGCTGAGGCCTATGGACACGCCCCAGTCACGATGTCGGCTCCGGGGCCCGCCTTCTTCCAGGTCGCGGGTCCGACGGTGCTCTGGACGCAGTACGTCAGCGACGTCGCCGACTGGATCGTCAGCTTGGTCGGGACGATGGCCGAGTCGTACGTCTGAAGCGCCGACACGGTCATACCTGCATAGCCGGCCGAGTTGCCCGTTCCGGTGTTGTCGGCGTTGTACGCCTCAACGGCGGGAATGGCCGCACGCACGTTGGCCTTGGCAGCCGACTGGTTCGCGCGATCCTTGAACGACAGGTACGACGGGATCGCGATCGCCAGCAGGATGCCCAGGATGATGATGACAACGAGGAGCTCGATGAGCGTGAAACCGCTCTCCTCCCGAGCAACGCGTTGCCGCAGCTTGCTGATCATTCCAAAGGCTCCTTCCACACAGGAAAAACAAACAGAGTTAGCCCGGAATGCATCGGCGGAATCACCCACCGTGGGTAACCCTCGAACGGGTGAACGGGACACAGCGGTCAACACGCCCGTAAACGGCCTCGTTAGGCGGTAAAGGTGGGCCGAGCGGCTGCCGATAGCCCGTTCGAGGCATATGCCGCTCTCGTATTCAATCGACGATCTGCTCGAGCAGATGGTTGCGCGCAACGCGTCCGACTTGCACGTGACCACGGACGCGCCACCCGTGATCCGGGTGCGCGGCGAGATCGAGCGCCTGAACGGCTACGAGCCGCTCACCTCGGAGGACACGCAGCAGCTGCTGTACAGGGTCCTCTCGAGCGAGCGGCAGAAGCACTTGGAGATCAAGCGGCAGCTCGACTTCTCGCATTCCATTCCGGGCCTCGCGCGCTTCCGCGTCAACGTGTACTTCCAGAAGGAGTCGCTCGCGGCGGCGTTCCGTCTGATTCCGCAGGAGCTGAAGACGCTCGAGGAGCTCGGCATTCCTCCGTCACTGCGCCAGCTCGCGGAGAAACCGCGCGGGATCGTCCTCGTCACCGGGCCGACCGGCTCGGGTAAGTCGACGACGCTCGCGGCGCTGATCGACGAGATCAACCGGAACCGGTCGGAGCACATCCTCACGGTCGAGGATCCGATCGAGTTCCTCCACCGGCACAAGCGCTGCATCGTGAATCAACGGGAGATCGGTCCCGATGCGACGAGCTTCGCGGAGGCGTTGAAGGCGGCGCTGCGCGAAGACCCCGACGTGATCCTCGTCGGCGAGATGCGCGACCTTGAGACGATCTCCACTGCGCTGACCGCGGCGGAAACGGGCCACCTGGTGTTCGGAACGCTGCACACGCAAAGCGCACCGTCGACGATCGACCGCATCATCGACGTCTTCCCGCCGGCGCAGCAAGAGCAGGTGCGGATCATGATCGCGATGTCGTTGCAGGGCGTCGTGACGCAGGCGCTGCTGCCGACGGCCGACGGCGCGGGACGCATCCCGGCGCTCGAGATCCTGCTTCCGGACGACGCGGTGCGGAACCTCATCCGCCAGGGAAAGGTCGAGCAGATCTACTCGGTCATGCAAACGAACACCGCGAAGGGCATGCAGACGATGGAGCAGGCTCTCGCGCATCTCATCCAGCACCAGATCGTGAAGGTCGAGGACGGCCTCTCGCGCTCGTCCCGTCCTCAGCAGCTGATCGGCATCCTCGAGCGCGCCGGGTTCCCGGTCGA
>VAYM01000176.1 GCA_005884945.1 Actinomycetota bacterium
CGTTGGTGTCGTGTTCCAACGCCGCCTCGCTCGCAGCGTCGAGCTCGAGCTCAGCCGGGTCGACGACGACGTCCGCGCCCGCGAGCTCGCCCATCTCCTTCAGCTCCTGCGTCGTCCAGGATGCCTGCGCGGGCCCGCGCCGTCCGACGACGACGACGTCGCTGATCGGCGACCCGCCGATCGCCTCGATCGCGGGATCCGTCGTGTCCGTCGGGGCGAGCTCGTCCGGCGTGAGCGCGAGCATCCGCGCGACGTCGAGCGCCACGTTTCCGTTCCCGATCACGACCGCGCGGTCGACGTTCAGGTCGAACGGGAGCTCCTGGAAGTCCGGGTGGCCGTTGTACCAGGCGACGAACTCGGTCGCCGACCACGATCCAGACAGGTCCTCGCCCGGAATCCCGAGGCGCCGATCGGTCTGCGCGCCGACGGCGTAGACGACGGCGTCGTACAGGCGCGTGAGATCGGCGTGCGTGAGGTCGCGGCCAACCTCGACGTTGCCGAGGAACCGAAAGCCCGGCCTCTCGGCGATCCGCTCGAATGCACGCGAGACGGTCTTGAGCTTCGGATGGTCGGGCGCGACGCCGAGGCGCACGAGGCCCCAGGGCGTGGGGAGGCGTTCGATCATGTCGACCTCGACCGGCGTGTCCGCGTCGAGCAGCGCGCCGGCGGCGTAGAAGCCGGCCGGGCCCGAGCCGACGATCGCGACACACAGGGGCGCGCTCACGTCGCGGAGACTAAAGGGGAGCTACGCGCTGCAGCCCGAGCCGCAGCCGCCGACCTGATCGGCAGGCGTTTCCTCGTCCACCTGGAAGCTGTGGCCGCAGCCGCACGACGAGACCGCGTTCGGGTTGTTGATCGCAAACCCGGACTGGTCGATCGAGTCGACGAAGTCGATCTCGGCGCCGCGCAGGTACGGCGCGCTGAACGGATCGACGACGACCTGGACGCCCTCCGCCTCGAGCTCGTGGTCGCCCTCCACGGCGCCACGGTCGAACCCGAGGCCGTACTGGAAGCCGGAGCACCCGCCGCCCTGGATCGCGACGCGCAGGACGCTGACGTCGGTCTCCTCGGCCATGAGCTGCTGGATCTTCGCCGCCGCAGCCGGGGTCACAGACAGCAGCGGCGTGGCCTCGATGCGCTCCTTGATCTCCATCGCAGACGCATCGTACCCAACGATTCGGCTCTTGAAATCCCCCGACTTTGTGACACTCGGCTCACGCACGGTTGAGCCGTTTCGGACTCCCTTCGTGGCTAGGCTGGACCTGTTAGGTTCCTCGCGCTCTACGGGGAGGCACGGGTTGCTCGACAACTGGCTGCCGTTTCTGATCTACGGCGCGTTCGCACTAGTGATCCCCGCCACGATGATCTACGCCTCCTTCGTCTTCGCGACCCGGCCGCGGCGGCGCGTCCGCACCCGGATCGTCCCGTTCGAGTCAGGTGTCTCGACCGGTCCGCCGCCGCAGCAGCGGTTCACGATCAGCTTCTACCTGACCGCGATGCTCTTCATCGTCTTCGACATCGAGATCGTCTTCCTGTATCCGCTCGCGGTCATCCTCCACAAGCTCGCCTGGTTCGGCTTCGTCGAGTTCCTCTTCTTCATCGCGATCCTGGTGATCGCGTACGTCTACGTCTGGCGGAAGGGCGCGCTCGAGTGGCAGTAGACCGTCTGCGGGATCACGGCCTGAAGTCCGAGCGGCTGCTCTGGCCGACGAAGGGGCCCAGCGTCTTCGAGCAGGAGGTCGCGGCGATGGAGCGCGCGGTCGCCCTGACGACGCTCGAGAAGGCGGTCGCGTGGGCGCAGACGAAGTCGATGTGGCCCGACACGTTCGGGCTCGCGTGCTGCGCGATCGAGATGATGTCGATCGTCTCCGCGCGCTACGACCTCGCGCGCTTCGGGATGGAGGCGTTCCGTGCGTCGCCACGCCAGGCCGACCTGCTGATCGTGTCGGGACGCGTCGTGCACAAGATGGCCGCGCCGCTCCGGCAGATCTACGACCAGATGCTCGAGCCGAAGTGGGTGATCGCCATGGGCGCCTGCGCGAGCTCGGGCGGGATGTTCAACAACTACACGACGTTGCAGGGCGTGGACAAGATCGTCGCGGTCGACATCCACGTGCCCGGCTGTCCGCCGCGCCCGGAGGCGTTGATGGAGGGCATCGTCCGGCTCCACGAGAAGATGCTTGCCGGTGTTCCGCCGGCGTACGAGATCCGGGGAGTCGCAAGCTGAACTACCGCGGCGTTCCGGGGCTGGTCGAGGTCAAGGAGGCGTACGGCGAGACGACCCTCGTCGTCGACCGGGCACGCCTCGTGGAGGCGGCGCTGCACCTGCGCGACGAGCTCGGCTTCGACTTCCTCTCGGACATCTCCCCGACCGACTACCACGGCTGGGGCGCGAAAGGCGTCTCGGGCTACATCGGCACGCCGAGCGGCCGCGACATCCACCGGCCGTCGACGAGCGGCCTGCAGCAGCTCCCGGCACCGAAGCCGAGCCGCTTCAGCGTCAGCTACCACCTCCTGCGGATCGCCGACGATCCCGCTCGCGTGCGCCTGCAGGTGTGGGCCGACGACGGCGAGCCGGTGCCGAGCGTCGTGTCCGTCTGGCCCACCGCGGACTGGCACGAGCGCGAGGCGTACGACCTGATGGGCATCCGCATCGAAGGACACCCGAACCTGACGCGCATCCTCATGGACGACGACTGGGAAGGGCACCCGCTGCGCAAGGACTATCCGATCGGCGGGGAGCCCGTCCGCTTCTCGGGAGAAGAGTGATGGCGGTCGCGCCGGAACGTCCGCGGATCTACGAAGGAACGCGCATTCCGTCGCCGATCCCGTCGGTCCTTCTGCCGCCGCCGCACCTGCGCGACACCGACGACATCCTCACGGTCAACTTCGGTCCGAATCACCCCTCGACGCACGGCGTCCTCCGGCTCGTCGTCGATCTCGACGGCGAGGAGGTCGTCGGCGTGCGCGCGGTGATCGGCTACCTGCACACCGGCTTCGAGAAGTCGATGGAGCAGAAGTCGTGGTGGAAGGCGATCACGTACGCGCCGCGCATGGACTACGTCTCGT
Source organism: Actinomycetota bacterium (assembly GCA_005884945.1). Taxonomy (GTDB): domain Bacteria; phylum Actinomycetota; class Thermoleophilia; order Gaiellales; family Gaiellaceae; genus 3-1-20CM-4-69-9. Next base: position 3,070 of record VAYM01000176.1, read on the forward strand.
TCCAGTACAACGAGCTCGTCTTCGTCCTCGCGATCGAGAAGCTGCTCGGGATCGAGGTGCCGCCGCGCGCGACATGGATGCGAATGTTGCTCGCGGAGCTGAACCGGATCCACTCGCATCTCGTCTGGCTCGGCACCGCGGGCCTCGAGCTGGGTGCGATCTCGATGTTCTGGTACTGCTTCCGCGAGCGCGACCGGATCCTCGATCTGTTCGAGATGGTGGCCGGGACGCGAATGCACACGCGCTACTTCCAGGCCGGCGGCCTCGCCGAAGACGTGCCACCGGGTTTCTGGGACGAGTGCGCGAAGTTCGTCGAGATCATGCCGAAGGCGATCGACGACTACGAGGGGCTCGTCGACCGGAGCGAGATCTGGCTCGAGCGCACAAAAGGGCTCGGGTTGCTTTCGCGCGAGGACGCGATCGCGCTCGGTCAGTCAGGCCCCGTGTTGCGCGCGTCGGGCGTGCAGTGGGACGTGCGCCGCGCCGAGTCGTACCTCGCGTACGACCAGGTCGACTTCCGCGTGCCGGTCTACTCGAACGGCGACGTCTACGACCGCTATCGGGTCCGCATGGAGGAGATGCGCGAGTCGGTGAAGATCGTCGACCAGGCTCTGCGGCGGATGCCCGACGGCCCGTGGATCGCGGACGACCGCAAGGTCGTGCTGCCCCCGCGCGAGGAGCTGCACACGTCGATGGAGTCGCTCATCCATCACTTCAAGATCGTCACCGAGGGCTATCGCGTCCCGGAGGGCGAGGTCTACGTCGCGGTCGAGTCCCCGCGCGGCGAGCTCGGGTGCTACGCCGTCTCGGACGGTGGCCCGCGGCCGTGGCGCGTGAAGTTCCGCGCGCCGTCCTTCGTCGCGCTGGAGGCGACGGCGACGTGTGTCGCGGACTCGCTCGTCGCCGACATGATCGCGATCCTCGGGTCGCTCGACACGGTCATGGGTGAGTGCGACCGATGATCTCCGCGAAAAATGCTGTGCATTTTCCGCGGGTGGGAGTTTGTCGCAACGCTGCGCTCGCGAGACCAACTCCGCCTACGGCGGAGGTGGCGAGTTGAGGAACTTCTATGAAGAGGTGCAGGAGATCAAGGCGCGGTATCCCGACTGGCGGTCGGCGACGTTGCCGGCGCTTCGCCTCGCGCAGGAGAAGCACGGATTCCTGTCCCCGAACGCGTTGCGCGAGTGCGCCGAGGCGCTGGGGACGACGCCGGCGTTCTGCGAGTCGGTCGCGTCCTTCTACGACATGTTCCACCTGCGTCCCGTCGGTCGGCATCTCGTGGAGGTGTGCACGAACGTGTCGTGCGCGCTCAACGGCGCACAGCAGGTGCTCGAGGGGTTCGAGCGCGAGCTCGGCGTGCGCGCGGGGGAGACGACCGAGGACGGCGAGGTGACGTTGCGGACGATCGAGTGCCTCGGCGGTTGCGGCTGGGCGACGATCGTCGCGATCGACGAGCGGTACCGGACGCACGTGAAGCCGGACGACGTGTCGGCGATCGTCGAGGAGCTGCGCGGTGGCGGCTGAGGCGCGGCAGATCGTCATGGCGGGCGCGGACGAGCGCGACCTGACGAAGCTCGCGGAGTACGAGGCGATCGGCGGCTACCAGGCGCTCCAGAAGGCGCGGGGAATGACGCCGGCGGCGATCATCGACGAGCTCAATGCGTCGGAGCTTCGCGGCCGCGGCGGCGCGTTCTTCCCGACGGGACGCAAGTGGAGCTTCGTCCCGAAGCCCGATCAGAACCCGAATCCGCACTACCTCGTCGTGAACGCCGACGAGTCGGAGCCGGGGAGCTTCAAGGACAACGAGATCATGGCGCGCGTCCCGCACCGGTTCATCGAGGGATGCCTGATCACGGCCTACGCGGTCGACTCGAAGAACGTCTTCGTCTACATCCGCGGCGAGTACACCGGGCCGTACGAGGTGCTCGTCGGCGCGCTCGAGGAGCTACACGGCCGCGCAGACCTGCGCGGCGAGGTGACCATCGTCCTGCACCGCGGCGCCGGCGCGTACATCTGCGGCGAGGAGACGGCGCTCTTGGAGTCCCTCGAAGGAGAGCGCGGACAGCCGCGGACGAAGCCGCCGTTCCCCGCAATCGCCGGTCTCTACGCCTCGCCGACCGTCGTCAACAACGTCGAGACGATGGCGACGGTGCCGCCGATCATCACCATGGGCGGCGCGGAATACGCGAAGCTCGGCGTGCCGGACTCGCGCGGGACACGGCTCGTGTCGCTGTCGGGCCACATCGTGAACGGCGGCAACTACGAGGTCGAGAACGGGATCAGCATGCGCGACCTGATCTACGGCCTCGGCGGCGGAATTCCCGAGGGCCGCCGGCTGAAGTGCGTCATCCCCGGTGGCTCGTCGACGGCGATCCTCCGCTACGACGAGATCGACGTCGGCTACGACTTCAACTCGCTGCTGCGGCTGGACACGGCGATGGGGTCCGCCGGCGTGATCGTCCTCGACGAGCGGTGCTGCATGGTGCAGCTCGGGATTCGCGTCAACGAGTTCTACGAGCACGAGTCGTGCGGCAAGTGCACGCCGTGCCGCGAGGGGACACGCTGGATGTCGCAGATCCTGCGGAGGCTCGAGGCCGGTGACGCGGACCAGCACGAGCTCGACCTGCTCCTCGACGTGTGCGACCGCATCAACGGGAAGTGCCTCTGCCCGCTCGGCGAGACGGCCGCGATCGCCGTCGCGAGCTACGTGGCGAAGTTCCGTGAGGAGTTCCAGGCGCACATCGACGAGGACGGCTGTCCGTTCGGCGACTCGTCCCCGCTGCACGGCGTCCTCGCGCCGGTGGCGCAGCACACGCATCACCCAACGGCGACGGTGCCGGCGTGAGCGCCCCCGACCTCGTCAGCCTCACGATCGACGGCACACAGATACAGGTGCCGAAGGGCACGGGACTCGTCGAGGCCGCGCTCGCCGCCGGCGTCGAGATCCCCGTCTTCTGCTACGAGCCGCGGCTCGGACCGCCGGTCGGCGCGTGCCGCATGTGCCTCTGCGAGGTGACGCCCGGGCCGCCGAAGCCGCAGGCCGCCTGCACGCTGACCGCGGCCGACGGCATGGTCGTCAAGACCGCGCTCACGTCGGAGATGGCGCGCATCGCGCAGAACGCGACGCTCGAGTTCATTCTCGTCAACCATCCGCTCGACTGCCCCGTCTGCGACAAGGGCGGCGAGTGCCCGCTGCAGGACCTCACCTTCCGGTACGGGCCCGGGAACACGCGCATGACGTTTCCGAAGCGGACGTTCGACAAGCCGATCCCGATCTCACCGCTGATCGCGCTCGACCGCGAGCGCTGCATCCTCTGCTACCGCTGCACGCGCTTCAGCGAGATCGTGAGCGAGGACAACCAGCTCGTCGCGCGCAACCGCGGCTCGCTGTCGCAGATCGCGACGTTCGAGGACGAGCCGTACCGCGCGCATTTCAGCGGCAACGTGATCGAGCTCTGTCCCGTCGGCGCGCTGACGTCGACGCAGTACCGCTTCGAAGCGCGGCCGTGGGAGATCCAGAACGTCCCGACCGTGTGCGGAATGTGCCCCGTCGGTTGCAACGTCAACGCGACGACGCGGGAGGGAAAGGTCAAGCGGATCCTCTCGCGCAACCACCACGAGGTCGACCAGGGGTGGTTGTGCGACAAGGGGCGCTTCGCGTACACGCACCTGCACGCGGCCGACCGACTCGTCGATCCGGTGCTGCGCGTCCGACGCCGCGGTTTCGAGGACGTGTCCTGGGACCGCGCGCTCGACGAGGCGGAGCGGCTGCTGGGCGAAGCGGACGGCCGGATCGTCACCGCGCTCTCCGGCTCCGAGACCGTCGAGCAGGCATACGCGCTCGCGAAGCTCTTGCGCCGCGGGCTGAGCTCGCACACGGCCGTGCTTCCCGAGGAGGTCTGTGACGCGCTCGACGCGCTGCGACTGCCACTCTCCGCGATCGCGGACGCCGACGTCGTCGCGGTCCTCGGAGACGCGCCGGTGGTCGAGCGCGCGCCGATCGTCGAGCTGTGGATCAAGGAGGCGCGGCGGAAAGGTGCGCGCGTGCTCTACGAGTTGGACGAGGACGCGGTGCGCGGCGCCTCGAACGCGGTGCTCGTCTGGTGCGGGCCGCTCGGCCGGGGCGGCCTTCGCGTCGCGGAGCTCGCGCAACGGCTCGGCGCAAAGGGCGCCTTCTATGTGCCCGAGACGGCGAACGGGCGCGGGGTTTGCGACGCGTGGGCGGCCGCTGCCGACGCGGAGCCGGGGAACCCGGATCCGATCGGCCTCCTGTTCGTCTCCGGCGACGAGGCCGCCGCGAACCCCGACGTTCGGGCCATGGCTGAAAAGGCAGAGCGGGTGATCGTCGTCTCGATGTTC
>VAYM01000177.1 GCA_005884945.1 Actinomycetota bacterium
CCGCGATTCTGCTCGCGCGCTTCGACGTCTTCCTCCTCGACGAGCCGACGAACGACCTCGACTTCGACGGCCTGGCGCGGCTCGAGCGATTCGTGGACGACGTCGCGGGTGCCGTCGTCGTGGTCTCGCACGACCGCGACTTCCTCGACCGGACGGTGACGCGCGTGGTCGAGCTGGACGAGTGGAAGCGCGGAGCGCGCGAATACACGGGCGGCTGGTCCGCGTACGAACGCACGCGCGAGCTCGAGCGCAACCGACAGTACGCCGCGTACGAGACGTACACGTCGGAGAAGGAACGACTCGAAGCGCAGCTACATCGCATGCAGGAATGGGAGCGGCGCGGCTACGGCCAGGGGCGGAAGAAGAAGAAGACGAAGGACGTGAAGAGCGCAATCGGCGGGCGCGTCGAACGGCTCGAGCAGGCGGAGAAGCCGTACGAGCCGTGGGACTTGCGGCTCGCGCTCGCCGCGCGCGAGGGCGCCGGCGACGTCGTCGCGCGCCTCGAGGCGGCCGTCGTCGAGCGCGGAGCGTTCCGCCTCGGGCCGATCGACCTCGACCTCGGTTGGGGCGACCGGATCGCTGTCACCGGACCGAACGGCAGCGGGAAGACGACGCTCCTCGACGCGCTCCTCGGACTCGTCCCGCTCTCGGAAGGGCGCCGCTGGATCGGGCCCGGCGCCGTGCTCGGACGACTGGAGCAAGGCCGCGGCGAGTTCACACGTGGCGAGCTGCTCGCGGACTTCGTCGCGCTCTCTGGGTTGTCGCCCGAAGACGCGCGCACGCTTCTCGCCAAGTTCGGTCTCGGTGCCGACGACGTGCTCCGCGCCGGCGCGTCGCTCTCGCCCGGCGAGCGGACGCGTGCCGTCCTCGCCCTCCTCACCGCACGCGGCGTGAACTGCCTCGTGCTCGACGAGCCGACCAACCACCTCGACGTGGCGGCGATCGAGGAGCTCGAGCGCGCGCTCGACGGCTACGACGGAACCATCGTGCTCGTCACGCACGACCGTCGCTTCCTCGAGCGGTTTCGCGCTACTCGGACGCTGCCGCTGCAACCCAGCCCGGTTCGGGACGCTCGAGCCGTCCCTCGCTGACCAGGCGGTCGACCAGGTCCGACTCGAACCGCCAGCGCCACGCGAACCAGCGCGGGAGCTCGCGCTCCGTGGCGACGACGGCCGCTCGAACGCCGGCGACGACAAGCGCGTCGAGCGTCGCGTCTCCCGGCGCAGGCTCGGAGTACACGTGATCCCAGCGGACGTACTCGAATCCTTCGACCATGCCTTCGTCGGTCGGCTCGAGCGCGCGGACGAGCACCGTCCCGCAGAGCTCGAGCGGGTACAGGAGACTCTTCAGCTCCTTCGGTTTCAGACCGAGCTCCGTGCGGAGGTCCTCGCTCGTCGACGCGCCCGCGTCGGCGAGGTGGTCGAGAACGACCGCCCAGTCTTCGTTCTCGCGCATGCGCTCGATTTCGGCTCGGACGATCGGGTCGACGATCCGCGCGACGTCGTCGCTGACGTAGAGCGTCTTGCGCCGGTCGTGGATCTTCAGCGCACACACACCGGGTCGCTGCGCGAGCGCGAAGCTCCAGCCCCACTTCGTCCGCGGCCACTGGCCGAAGCCGGGCTTGTCCGGCGCGTACGGCTCCTCGTGGCAGGCCTCGAAGAGGCTGGGGAGGGAGCAGTCCGTCGTGCGGGTCAGGAGCCCGCGATCCCGCAGGAACTCGTGGGCCTCGTCGAGCGTCTCGAGCGCGCGGTCAGGCGTCAGCCGGCAGAGGTGTCTCCGCCGCTCCTGGAGCCGATCTAGGCGCGTATCCGATCCGGCTGCTCGCACGTTTTTTCCCTGCAAACCGTAAAGGAGACGACATGGGCATTGGCGTGAGCATGATCCTGATCGCGGCCGGGGCGATCCTCATCTGGGCCGTCCACGTGTCGACAAGCGGGTTCAACCTGCACACGATCGGCTGGATCCTCTTGATCGTCGGGGCCGTCGGCGCGCTGCTCTCCCTCATCTTCTGGTCGAGCTGGGGCGGCATCGGCGGACCGGCCCGCGGCCGCCGCGAGGTAGTCCGAGAGGACTACTAGGCCGGCCTCGAAAAACGCGTTTCGAAAAGAGCCCCGCCCCGTGCGGGGCTCTTTGGGTCAGTGGGTGGCGATCCGGCTCAGCGGCCAGTACGTGAGGAACACCTCGCCGATGATGTTCTTCCGCGGCACGAGCCCCCACGTGCGCGAGTCGCACGACTGGATCCGGTTGTCGCCCATCATCAGGTAGTCGCCCTTCGGGATGTGCGTCGCTCCGGGCAGGAGGTCGGAGAGCTTGTACGACTTGTCGTCGCGGCGCGCCGACTGCACGTACGACTCGTCGAGCCGCTTGCCGTCGATGTAGACGTACCCGTGCCGCTCCTCCCATCGGTCGCCTGGGACCCCGACGATCCGCTTCACGTAGACACCGCCGCCGCCCGGGCAGAGCACCTTCGCGCGGCTCGGCGGATTGAAGACGACGATCTCCTTCCGCTTCGGATTGCGGAAGCGGTAGATGAACCGGTTCGCGAGGATGCGGTCGGAGGTGCTCGCCTCGCAGCCGAGGCCAGGGCGCGCGCAGTGCAGCGTCGGTTCCATCGACGACGACGGGATGCGGTACGGGTTCACGACCCACGCCTTCAGTGCTAGGACGATCCCCACTGCGACGACGATCGTCAGGACCCAGTCGATGACCGCGCGCCAGCGGCGCGAGAGGTTCGGGAACAGCCTCTCGAGCGGACCGCGCACGCGTGTGTCTAGGCCACGGCTGGTGCGAGCTCGCGGCCGATGAGCGCGACGGTGTCGAGGTCGGTGTGCACGAGGTGCTGCAGCATTACGCGCTCGTAGCCGATCTCCTCGATCTCGCGTAGACGGTCTACCACCTGATCGACCGTTCCGACCGGGCCGCGCTCGCCGTAGCGCTCGAGCACCTGGTCCGGATCGCGTCCGAACCGCTCGCCGATCCTCCGCGCGGACTCGCGGACGGCCGCCTCGTCCTCGCCGACGACGCACGGCGCCATCAGCGAGTGGCGGAGCGTCGACGGGTCGCGGCCGGCCGCATTGCACGCCTCGTCGAGCGCGCGTTTGCGTTCGCGGACTTCATCGACGGTTGCGAAGAACGTGTTGTACTCGTCCGCGAAGCGAACGGCGGGTCGCGCGGTCCCGGGTTTGGCGCTGCCGCCGACGAGGATCGGCAGGTTGGGTCGATTCAGGCCGGGCGCGTCGTGCAGCGCGTAGTGCGTGCCTTCGTGCGTGTAGCGCTCTTCGCGCAGGAGCCCGTGGACGATCTCGAGCTGCTCGCCGAAGCGTGCGACGCGCTCCCGCGCAGTCGCGAACTCGAACCCGTACGCCTCGTGCTCCCGCTCCATCCAGCCGGCGCCGATCCCGAGCGTGACGCGTCCGCCGGAGATCTCGTCCGCCGTCGCCGCGTTCCGGGCGAGCACCGCCGGATGGCGAAACGTCGCCGGCGACACGAGCGTGCCGAGCTGGAGCGTCGTCGTGCGTGCGGCAAGCCCTGCGATCGTGGCCCAGGCGTCGAGGACGGGACGGGTCTCGTCGCTGGCGGAGAGGTAGTGGTCGGAGCGGAACATCGCCTCGACGCCGTTCGCCTCGCACGCCTCGGCCAGGGCGACCCAGTCGTCCCAGGTCACGCCCTCCTGGCCTTCGATCATCAGGGCGAGGCGCATCGGGACGAGACCCTAACGGCCCGCTGACGCACCGCTAGCATCGGCCGCATGGCCATCGCCTCGCCCGACCAGTACCTCGCCGATCTGAACCCCGCCCAGCGCGAGGCCGTCCTCGCGACGGAAGGGCCGTTGCTCGTGATCGCGGGCGCCGGTTCCGGGAAGACGCGCGTCCTCACGTATCGCGTCGCGCACCTCATCCACGCCGTCGGCGCGAAGCCGAGCGAGATCCTCGCGATCACGTTCACGAACAAGGCCGCGGGCGAGATGAGGGAGCGGCTCGAGGACCTCCTCGGCCCGAAGTCGCGTGGGCTCTGGGTCCTCACGTTCCACGCGGCATGCGGCCGCATCCTTCGCCGCGAAGCGCAGCGGCTCGGCTACCGCTCGAACTTCACGATCTACGACCAGGCCGACCAGATCCGCCTCGTCAAGCAGTGCCTCGAGGAGTTGGAGCGCGACCCGAAGCGGTTCACGCCGCGCGGGATCCACGAGCAGATCTCCCGCGCGAAGAACCGGCTCGTCGGCCCGGACGAGTACGCGAACCGAGTGCAGTCGTTCTACGACCAGACGGTCGCGGACGTCTACGGGCTGTATCAGCGCCGGCTGTTCGCGTCGAATGCCGTCGACTTCGACGACCTGCTGATGCTGACCGTGGACGTGCTCGAGCGCTTTCCGGAGGCACGCGAGAAGTGGGAGAACGCGTTCCGCTACATCCTCGTCGACGAGTACCAGGACACGAACCACGCGCAGTACCGGCTGCTGCAGCTCCTAGCCGAAAAGAGCATGAACCTTTGTGCCGTGGGCGATCCGGACCAGTCCATTTACGGTTGGCGCGGCGCGGAGATCAGCAACATCCTCGACTTCGAACGCGACTTCCCCGGGACGCGGACGATCGCGCTCGAGCAGAACTACCGCTCGACGAACTCGATCCTCCGCGCGGCGAACTCCGTGATCGAGCACAACCGCGAGCGCAAGCCGAAGGAGCTCTTCTCCGAGCTCGGCGAGGGCGAGCCCGTACGCGTGGCAGAGGTCGAGGACGAGCACGCGGAGGCGCGCTTCGTCGCCGCGGGGATCGCGGGCCTCGTCGAGCAAGGATGGGGCGGCGACGAGGTCTCGGTCTTCTACCGGACGAACGCGCAGTCGCGCGTGCTCGAGGACGTCCTCGTGCGTCAGGGCGTCGCGTACCAGGTGATCGGCGGCCCGCGTTTCTACGAGCGGGCCGAGATCAAGGATCTGATCGCGTACCTGCAGGCGATCGACAACCCGTATGACGCTGTGTCGCTCACGAGGATCGCAAATCGTCCCCGCCGCGGCATCGGCGACGCGTCGCTCGCGCGTTTGCAGGCCTGGGCGGACGCACAGGGGCGGTCGCTCTGGGAGGCGACGGAGTTCCCGGAGGAGGCCGGCGTCGGCGCTGCGCCGCTGCGCGCTGTGCAGGGATTTCGCACGCTGCTCCTCTCGCTGCAGTCGGGCGCGCTCGAGCTCCCGGTGTCCGAGCTGGTTCAGCGCGTGCTCGATCAGAGCGGCTACATCGAGGCGCTCGAGGCCGAGCGGACGATCGAAGCACAGGGACGAATCGAGAACCTGCAGGAGCTCGTCGGCGTCGCGCGCGAGTACCAGGAGACGGCGGACGAGCCGTCGCTCTCCCACTTCCTCCAGGAGATCTCGCTCTACTCGGATCAGGACTCGATCCGCGGCGAGGAGAGCCTGGTCACGCTGATGACGCTGCACAACGCGAAGGGGCTCGAGTTTCGCGCCGTCTACCTGATCGGAATGGAGGAGGGAATCTTTCCGCACTCGCGCTCGATCGAGGAGCAGGGGATCGAGGAGGAGCGGCGGCTCTGCTACGTCGGCATGACGCGTGCAAAGGAGCTTCTCACGCTGACGCATGCGTCGACGCGCGCGCTCTGGGGCGCGCGGAACTACAACATGCCGTCTCGCTTCCTCGACGAGTTGCCCGTGGACGCCGAGCGCGAGCGACTCCGTCCGACGTCGTGGTCGAACTACGGCGCGCACGAGTACGCGCCGCGCGAGGAAGTGCCGTCGCTCTCGACGGGGGACTCCGTGCGACATGGAACGCTGGGGGAGGGCGTCGTGACGCAGATCGAGCCGGGCGGCGTCGTCACCGTTCGCTTCGAGGACGGAACCGAGCGCCGTCTGATGCTCGACTACGCGCCCCTCGAGAAGGTCCTCTAGGGTCACTCTGTGGCGATAGAGGTCACTCTCGGTCCGCCGGACGCTGTTCGGCTGGCGCTCGACACGGTCCACATGGCGTTCGGCGAGATCTCCGCCGAAGAGGACTTCGCGCGCGAGGACAAGGTCATGCCGACGGACCGGATCCTCGCCGCGTTCGACGCCGACTTCGCGGTCGGAGCGGCGGCGTCGTATCCGTTCCGACTCACGATCCCGGGTGGAGAGGTTGCGGCCGCAGGGGTCACGTGGGTCGGTGTGCTGCCGAGCCATCGCAGGCGCGGCGTGATGAGCGCGATGATGCGCGCGCAGATCGACGACGTGCACGAGCGCGGCGAGCCCCTCGCAATCCTGTGGGCATCCGAGTCGGCGATCTACGGACGGTTCGGTTACGGCATCGGCGCACCGTGCCTCGCGCTCGATGCCGAGCGCGGCCGTTTCCGTCTCCGAGACGATCCCGGCCCGTCCGGAGCCGTGCGCCTTGTCGAGCGCGACGAGGCCGCACGCCTCTTCCCGCCGATCTACGAACACGTGCGCGTCGCGACGCCAGGGATGCTCTCGCGCACGAAGGGCTGGTGGGCCGAGTATCGCCTCGGCGATCCGGAGGCATGGCGACGGGGCGCGGGCCCGAAGTTCTACGCAGTGCTCGAGCTCGACGGCGCGGCGGTCGCCTACGCGATCTACCGGATCAAGTCGAACTGGGAAGAAGGGATTCCGCGCGGCGAGCTTCGGATCGCGGAGGCGTTCGCGACGTCAACCGTCGGGACGCGCGAGCTCTGGCGCTTCCTGTTCGGGATCGACCTCGTGGCGAAGGTTCAGATGTTCGCGCTGGACGCCGCGTCGGCGCTCTTCCTGATGGTCATGGACGGACGCAGCCTGCAGCTGAAGGTCGCCGACGGCCTCTGGCTGCGGCTGGTCGACGTCGAGGCGGCGCTGCAGGCGCGGAGCTACGCGGATGCCGAGCCGGTGGTGCTGTCCGTCCACGACCGGTTTTGTCCGTGGAACAAGGGCCGTTTCCGCGTCAGCGACGACAGCGGCCGGACGCGACAGTCCGCCGACGTCGAGCTCGACGTCGCCGACCTCGCGTCTGCGTATCTCGGCGCGTTCGACTTCCACCGGCTCGCCGACGCCGGGCGCGCGCGAGAGCTGAAACCCCGCGGGCTGGAGCGCGCGAGCCTGCTGTTCCGGACGCCGCGGCCGCCGTACTGCCCCGAGGTCTTCTGAGCCGACCGTTAGGCTGTTCGCCCCGTGAGGATCGCCGGGGGCCTCATCGCGGTCGTGCTCGTCTTGCCCGGGGCGGCGTCCGCGCGCATCTCGGACGGTGCGGGCCTCGGCTTCGCCTGGCCTGCTGACGGGATCGTGAGCTCGCCGTTCGGCCCGCGCGCCGGCGGTTTCCATCCGGGCATCGACATCGGTTCGTTGCAGGCCCTGACGGTGCGTGCTGCCTCAGCGGGACGCGTTGCGGCCGCGGGCTTCGCCATGGGGTACGAGGGCTACGGGAACGTGGTCGTCGTTGACATCGGTGGGGGGTTCACGACGATCTATGCGCATCTCGCGCGCCCGATCGCACACATCGGCGAGCTCGTGTCGCGGGGCGAGACGATCGGAATCGCGGGGTGCACAGGCTGGTGCTCGGGGACGCATGTGCACTTCGAGCTCCGAGATCACGGGAGGGCGA